>CAYJEM010000003.1:62487-66749 GCA_964369175.1 uncultured Erysipelotrichales bacterium
AAAAATGTAACTGTAATTGCAATAACTTCAATTGGTGATAATCAATTATCAAAGTATGCCCATTATATTTTAAACACCGGATCTAGGGAGAAGATATTTTCAAAGATTGCTCCCTATTCTTCAAAGACTTCGATTGAATTTATTTTAGATGTTTTATACTCTTGCATTTTTAAACTAGATTACCATAACCATCTATATCATAAGTTTAAATATGATAAAGAATTTGATTTACGTCATCCTCAAAAAAGTCCAATAAATGATTAAAAAAGGCTAGATTTCAATAATCTGGCCTTCTTCTATTTGTAGTTGAACATCACAAGATTTAGCAATTGACATAGAGTGTGTTACTAAGATAACACATTTATTTTTTTCTCTTGCAAGTTGATGTAGTGTTTTAATAATTGCTAGGGCATTCTTTTTATCAAGATTACCTGTAGGTTCATCAGCTAAGATAATATCAACATCCTTAGCAATAGCACGTGCTATTGCTATACGTTGCTGCTGTCCACCTGATAACTTACGTATATCTCTAAAGCACTGATCATGAGATAAACCTAAAGACATTAATGTATCAATAACATATTGTTTATTGTCAGTTTTTTTGATTTTTGATATTGTTAATGCATTCATTACATTTTCATAAGCATTCATATAATGAATTAAATTGTATGATTGAAATACAATCGACACATATTTTCTACGGTATTCGTTATTTCCAATTTTTGAAATATCTTTTCCATCATATAATACGGCACCTTCTTTTGCATTATCTAGTCCACCAGCAAGAGCAATCGTTGTTGTTTTCCCGCTACCACTTGGCCCTACTACCGCATATATTTTTCCTTTTTCAAAGTTATAATTTGCCTTATCAAGAATGGTTACTTTTTGTGTACCATCGATATAATGATAACCGACATTTTTAAATGTTAGTATATTTTCCATATTAACCTTCTTTCTTACTTAAAATCTCACGCGGTGTACGACGTAGTATATATGCTGAAGGAATCGATACTGATATTAAACATATTGCTCCAGATATTCCAACTAATTGCAATACTGTTTCTAACGTCAATGAGACATCTAAATCCGAAGTAGCAGTTCCTTGTGTCATTCCTTGCATTTCTTGCATTTCTGGCATGCCACCACCCATTCTTCCTGATTCTTGTGTCGTACTACTTGATAACAACATATCGCTAACCATACCTGATACAATTGTTCCTGTACCTAATGACAGTACCATTGCAAGCATTGCAATAACAAATACTTCAATAAGTTGTTGACCGATAATTTTAATTTTAGATTGTCCAAGTGATAAGAATACACCAATTTCATAAAAACGACCACGTATCGTTAAAATTAAAATTAGGCAAAGAATAGCACTACCTGCAACTATTACAACGACTAAGAACATATTTGCAAATGATTCTGCATTTTCCAAACTTGATACGTTCATCTCGTATAATCGATCATTAGCACTTAAGCTAAAAGTTTCCATATCAATTGTCTGAAGATTTGTAGCAGCTTCAATAAATGCATCCATATTTTCAGGACTGTCTAAATAGTATGTTGCCGCATCAATTAATGTATTAGTTGATGTCATACTTTGTACAAATTCGATATCTGCATATATTGTATTTACAGGATTATCTCTAGTAAAGCTTTCCATACTTGATGATGTTGTAACTTCATATATACCAACTACATTTACTTCGTATTCTTGGCTTTCCCCAGTTACATTAAATACACTTCCAACAGACAAACCATTTGCAGTAGCTAGATTCGTTTCAATAACAACATTATTCGTATTTTTATCATCTGTTGTCAAAGTTCTACCTTCTAATAATGTATAATTACCTTCTGTAAAATTAGTGTCATACTCCATAGTACTATTTCCACTTAATGTAAATGAAGACGATGTCATTGTTCCGCCTCCACCACCCATTGGCATTCTACTACTTTGTTCAATTTCAACCGGAGTTATTGTTGTACTCTCTACTCCAAATGTACGTTGAAAATTATAACTTTCTACATGTTCCAATGAGACTAATGTTAACGCCATATCTTCTGTAATTTCTGGCATTTCAATTGATGTTTGTTCACCTTCTTCCATTGGTTGACGGTTTTGCATCATATTTGTAACATTATATGTTAGTGTTACGTCATTTCCAAGTGTACTTTTGATTTGCTCCATTGATTTTGCAGAACCACTTTGTATTGATAATCCTGCGATAATTAAATTTGCAATTACTGCCATAATTACAAATAATAATATACTCTTTCCTATATTCTTTCTCAAACTTAAAATTGCATTTTTTATCATACTAACCTCCTGCAAAAAGAATAACATTATTTTATACAGTATAATTTCGTAAATGTGTGTATAAATGTAGTATATAATATGTATTAAAAACATAATTAAACATAATTACTAATTTGAAATTTAAAAAAAGAAAAAAAGATAACTATATGTTATCTTTTTCTAATTATAGTTCTAGTTCTTTAGCTATTAAGGCATTGACTGTAGACTTTATCATTGATTTAACAATAAATAAACAACAAATTTCAATAACCATAATTCCTGCAAACCATATCGTCCAATTATCGATAATAAACATCTCACCACCGAAATTTTGTGTTATAAACATAAATACTACTGAAACAATTACTGGAATAAAACTAAATATTACTTTGAAGAACATCTTATTGTAGCCACTTTCCTTTGTGTTTACTACTTTGTTCTTAAACACCAATATATATGAGTATATTCCTATACATAGTGTAATGACTACAATCATAATATTTATAATAGACCAATCGCTATTTTTGAATAAATTATCATTGCCGCTTCCATCAGTATTCTTATCGCCTGTTCCACCACTCGGCGTATCTCCACCACTAGTTCCATCACCGCTTGACGATGAACCATCAGCTCCATTACTAGAGGCATCATTACCATCTATAATAAATCCATGTGTATTATCATCGTTATCAGTTTCTTCTGGGTCTGGCGTTGGTTCAGGTGTTGGAATTGAAGTATCGACAATACTAAATTGACCTTTTGCAATTCCAAACAAAGAATATACCTCAATTTCGTAATCTCCTGCTGCTAATGATTCTAAGTATTCTTTATTAAGAGTAATACGAGTTGGTTCACCAGTAGCTACATAATATTTTGTATCTACCGCTACTCCATTTACTAAAACTTTTGTAAATGCATCAAACGGTATATTTGTTATAAAAGATGCACTATTCCCTTTTGTTATTTCCTGATTATTACCATATATAATTTTTGGTGTATCTTCAACAGTAACTTCAAAATTCTTAGTATAGTCCATGCCCTCACCAAGGCCATTTCTTATTGTTGCACTAATAATTACTTTTCCGTTATTTGCAACTGTTAGTTTCCCACCTTGAATTACTGCATTTGTTGTACCAGCATTATATATTGACCATTCTATGTTTTTATAAGTTGCATTATCTGGAGTTGTCAAGTCGGTTAAGTTAATAGTGGTCCCTTCTACAACTCTATCAATATTAGTCATTTCAATATTTATTACTGGTATAAATTGCTCAACATAAATATCAAATACTTTAACAAAATCTTTATCTTTACCTAAACCATCTTTAATACTAAGTTGTACTTTAACAACTCCTGGTTTTGTAGATAGCAACTTTCCATCCACAATACTTGCATCAGTTGTTCCTAAATCTATGATGCTCCAAGAAATTGATTGATTTGTTGCATTAACAGGTAACACAGTACCCGTCAATGGTAAAGTAAAACTAGTATATACTTTATCTTTATCTAACTGATAATCTAGAACTTCAATAAAGTCTTTAATTTCAATCTCAAATTCTTTTACATATGGAACCCCAATTGCAACTCCATTATTAATAGTAGCTATTAATACTACTTTTCCATGAGACAATGCAGTTAATGTTGTACCATCTAACATAGCATTTGTTGTTCCATCTTTTAATGTCCATGTTACATCTTTAAATGTTGCATTAGTTGGTACAACTAGAGATTCAATATCTAAAGTATAACCTTCATACACAGATGTTTCATTTTTCATTTGAATGTCTAATACCGGAACATGATCTAAAATTACTATCAAAAATGTTTTTGTATAATCTGCTCCATTTACTCCACCACCGAGGATTGTTGCCTTTATAACTACAACTCCTGGATTAACTGTACTTAAATTTCCATCTGTTGTAATTGTTGCTCCTGTTGTTCCTACATTCTCAACTGTCCATGT
>CAYJEM010000004.1:0-59643 GCA_964369175.1 uncultured Erysipelotrichales bacterium
GAAAAGAAACAAGATTAATGAATTGTGTAGAAGTACTGTTAGTATGTTTTACGATGCGTACAGATGACCCAGAAGGATAAGGAATAGGTAAAAAATCACCTTCCTTAGAATTAAGTTGTAGAACTTTTAATAAATCATTGTTATAATAAGTGACAGACATAGAATATATAACTCCTTTCGTTTTTGTTTCAGCACTTAAATTGTAAAACGAGTTATAAGCTATGTCTATTTTTATTGTAAAGAAAAACTGGAAGACTTATTTGTCCCCCAGTAAAAGTATAGAGCCCATATTCAATATCATGGTACCATCCAGTAGGCACCTTGTATGTAAATATAACATTTTGAATATCTTCACCTGGGACTTCTTGCCAAGCAGACTCAATAAAATTTATGTCTACAAGTTGACTTTGTGATTGTACTTCTGGATTTTGAGTTTGACTATTTGCCTCTTGATTTGTATCTTCTTGTTTAATTTCTGGTGTTTCTTCTTCTATTGGATTATTACTTTGACTTGTACACCCACCAAGTAAAAATATAATCATAGCTACGGATACTATCTTTCTAATTAGTTTCATGATAATGCCCTCCTATTCTTAAACTTATTATACCACCTGTATCGATTAAAAAAAGAAAAAGTATGCTTTAAAGCATACTTTTCGTACTAAATATTTTCAGTGATTACTTTTACAATGTTACTTGCACATAATCCGTATTTTTCTAAGACTTTAGCAGCTGGTCCACTTTCACCAAATGTATCGTTTACACCGATTGGAGTAACTTTAGTTGGTGCATGAACTGCTAATGTTTCACTTACTGCTCCAAATAAACCACCAATTACTGAATGTTCTTCAGCTGTAAATACTTGTGTGTGATTTTTTGCAACTTCAACAAGGGTATCAACATCAATAGGTTTAATTGAACGTACATTTACTACTGTTACATCAAGTCCTTTAGCTTCTAATTCTTTAGCAGCTTTAATACTTTCTTGTACCATCATTCCTGTTGCAATAATAGCAATGTCTTTACCTTGTCTTACTACATCAGCTTTATGAATATCAAATGTTGTATTTTCGCTATATACATCTTCAACAACACCTCTACCCATACGTACGTAACATGGTCCATTTACACTTGCTACGTGACGGATAATTGCTTCTGTTTCATATTGATCACATGGAACATATACACTCATGTTTGGTATTGCACGCATAATTGCAATATCTTCAATTGCTTGGTGAGATGCTCCATCTTCACCTACACAAATTCCTGCATGAGTTGCACAAATTTTTACGTTTAATTTTGGGTAACAGATTGAGTTACGGATTTGTTCAAAGCCTCTACCTGCTGCAAAAATTGCAAAACTACTAGCAAAAACTGTTTTTCCACTAGCAGCAAGACCTGCTGCAACACCCATCATATTTCCTTCAGCAATACCAACATTGAAATGACGCTCTGGACAAGCATCTTTTGCTACTGCTGTTTTTGTTGATTTTGTTAAGTCAGCATCAAGTACTACTATATCTTTGTTTTCAACGATTAATTTTGCAAGTACATTACCGTATGCATTTCTTGTTTCTTGTGCCATCTTATTTCTCCTCCAATTGTGCAATTGCTTGCTCACATTGTTCAGTAGTTGGTGCTACACCATGCCAACCTGCTTGGTTTTCCATGAAATCGACACCTTTTCCTTTTACTGTACGAGCAAGAATTAATGTTGGTTGTCCTTTTGTGTTACGTGCTGTTTCTAGCGCTTTTTTGATGTCATCAAAATCATGACCATCAATTTCAACTACGTTCCATCCAAAAGCTTTAAATTTATCATCAAATGGTAATGGATTCATTACTGTTGTAATATCACCATCAATTTGTAGACCATTTGCATCTAAGATTGCACATAAGTTATCTAACTTATAATGTGATGCAGCCATAGCTGCTTCCCATACTTGTCCTTCTTGACATTCACCATCACCTAAAAGTGCGTACACTCTATAAGCCTCATCATTTAAACGATTTGCTAGTGCCATACCAACAGCACTACTTAAACCTTGTCCAAGACTTCCAGTTGACATATCAACACCATCAACATAATTCATGTTTGGATGACCTTGTAAGTTAGAATCAACTTGTCTAAATGTTGCTAACTCTTCTTTTGGTAAAAAACCTTTTTGTGCAAGAGTTGCATATAAAGCTGGTGAAGCATGACCTTTTGATAATACAAAACGATCACGTTTTGTACTTTTTAGATTTACTTCTGTAATATCCATTTCATCAAAGTATAAAGTTGTTAAGATATCAGCAGCAGAAAGAGAACCACCAGGATGTCCTGAAGCAGCAACTGTAACCATTTTTACAATTTCTTTTCTTATTTCTGATGCATGATTTTTAAGAAATTCGTTATTCATATTTTCCTCCATATATTTGTCATCATTATTTTACCTTTTTTTATTATAAAAACAACTAAAATTATTCAAAAAATAGAAAAGGAGCAATTTTTTTTCAAAAATCGTTCCAATTCTTATATTTTATTACTCTTTATTACTTTATATCACTTATATTGTTTACATTATTTAAAAACATTTGATTATTTATTCAAATATAAATAGTTAGGAATACCCTCACTACAAGACAATGCCACTTCTCCTTGGACTAACGGCAATAAGTATTCATACAACATTGGCGTTATATCACTCGTATCTTCATTAATCCACTCAACTGGTATTTTTTGTTCTTTGTTTGCAATTAAGCGGACATCACTACTTATACATTGTGTCTTATATGGTGTGTTTGAAATTCTTTTTATACCAACAACATGACCACTTTTATCTTTTAAGCTAACTTTTATAGCAAATTCTCCAATTTTAAATGACTCATCTATATCGGTTTTAGAGGCATAGTGCATTGCACAACGTTGCAAAACATTCATCTCTATTCCTCTAACTTTACAACCAATTTTATCCTTGATCTCATCTTCAAGGACTTTGATAACACCTCTTTGTATATCATGTCCAAATGCATCCGTTTTGATTTTTCTTGGATTTGTACCAAGAGGTCTTCCAGTTCTATCACGAATTCCTTCACTAACTGCAATTACTACTGTTTGCTTTTTTTGCAACTTACACTTAATATCATCAATGAATTTCTTCATTGAAAAAGGAGTCTCAGGTAGATATATTAAATCTGGAGCTACATTATATTGATTTCTAGCTAGAGCACTAGCAGCAGTTAACCATCCGGCATTTCGGCCCATAATCTCAACAATTGTTACAGACTTTAAATCATAAATACTACTATCGTGAATAATTTCTAACATCGATGTAGCAACATATTTGGCGGCAGAACCAAATCCTGGTGTATGATCAGTACCCATCAAATCATTATCAATAGTTTTTGGAATACCTATAAAATTAATTTTGCTTTTAATGAACCTAGCATAATCATCTAGTTTCATTACTGTATCCATAGAGTCATTACCACCGATATAGAAAAAATCTGTTATTTGTAAATTATTGAACAATGTAAATAATTTTATATATATAGAATCATCTTCTTGGTATGTAGGTAACTTATAACGACAAGATCCTAAGTACATTGAAGGGGTGTATTTTAATATACTAATTGTTTCATCATCATGAAATAAGTCAAATAAATCGACATAATTACCATCTAATAATCCTTCAATACCAAAAACCATCCCATACATATTTTGAAATTTATCACTCTTTTTTACATTGCTTATAGCACCAGCAAGTGTTGCATTAATTGCAACCGTTGGTCCACCCGATTGGCCAATAATACAATTTCTTCTTTTCATATTGTATCCTCGAAAATTTAGTCTAATAATTATCAGTTGACACAGTATCATCAATACCTAAAACAACTGGTACTGATTTATATCCTACTCCCATACGATCAATATTCATATCTATTAACTGTAAGAAATGTTCTCTTGTACGAATACATCCACTTCCTTTTACTTTACACGCTCCTGCTACAACTTCTTGCATTACTTCTATAATTTCTGGTGTTGCCCCATGAGATTCAAATCCTGTTAAAAATCCAGTACTTGTTTTTACAAAATCAACACCTACTTCTTTTGAAATTTGACACATTTTTTTAACTTGTTCTACATTTAATGCATCAGTTTCAAAAATCACTTTAAGTTCTTTTCCGTATTTATGAGCAGTTTCAACACATGCTTTTAAGTCTGCTTTTACATCTTCGTATAAACCACTACGGATTTTACCAAAGTTTGCAACTATATCAATTTCTTTTACACTATCATATTTTGCTACTGCTTCTAATTGTTTCACTCTTGACTCTGTTGAACTTGTTCCAAAAGGGAAGTCACATACTGGACATAATGTTGTTACACTTCCTTCAACATATGGTGTACATAATTCAATATTTACTGGATTAATACAAATTGTTGCACATTTTAATGCCACTCCATCTTTTGTTAATTCAATGATTTCTTCATCAGTGAATTCTGGTTTTAATACTGAATAGTCAATATAACCTGCTAATTGTTCTACGCTCATTTCACTTGCTTTTATAATATTTGTCATCATAAATACCTCCTACACACACTATACATCATAAATGTTCGTTTGTAAACATAAAATGTTCGTAATTGTTTGTTTTATGACTTAATAACAAACAATTGCGAACATCTATGCACAAGAATGGGCATATTAAGCAAAAAAAGATACACCTAGTATCTTTTTATCAATCTACAAATACCGTATGTTTTACTTTCCATTTTTCTAGTGCTATAAATAACCAGAAACTATAAATTCCACATGTAACAATGCATAAAAGAAACCATTTAATCCAATTACCAAATAAACTTACAGCACTCCCGGTAAACTTAAGCCTTCTACCATTTACCACTGTATGATTTATCTTCCATCCATATTGCATGCATAATGCCCATGGATAACAAATTCCAAGTGTAAAAATTGTTAATATTACCCCTAATAACAACCAACCTATCCAACTTAATAAACCACCATCAAAATATGAATCATTCATTTTTTATTTCCCCCTCATCGATATTATCAAGAATACTACAAATTAGTTTTTATATCAATTTTTATATAAATATATGTGTTGCGACTATTATAAATATTTTTCCATACAATACAACAAGTTTTCATCATATATCTTTAAATTATCTTTATATGTATACCCTAGCCGCTCATAAAATAGATTTGCTGATAATGAAGAAAGTAATTCAATACGCCTTGACTTTGATCCATATTCATCAGTTTCTAATGATTTCATAATCAATTTGCCTACCCCTTTATTAATATAATCAAAGGAGACAAACACTGCTTGAATAAAAGCTTCATTTTCATTTAGCAAACCAATAGCTCCACAACCAATAATTATTTTATCAGTAACTACATACATATGAGAGTTATCAGCTATTTGTTTTATTTTGTTTATTGTAAACATCTCAACTAATGTTTGTATCATGGCCGGTGGGTAATCTTTATTATTTACCGTTTGTAAGGTATTGTGAATCATTGATAAAATTGCTGGAATATCTTTTTCTTGAAACCTTCTAACATACATTATCTATTTCCCACCTTTCGGTATTCACTTGGGGTGATTTTATAAATTTCTTTGAAACTTTTTGAAAAATAACTCATCTCAGTAAATCCACAAGACATACCAATATCAATAATTGTTTTTGACGTAGTCAAAAGCATACTAGCAGCTTGTTGCAAGCGATATTTCTTTAAATACTTTATAGGTGATATATCTAACACTGCTTTAAAGCAACGTAAACATTCACTTTCTTTAATATTGCCACTACTAGCAATTGTCTCAAGTGTAATATCTTTATCATAATTTTGATGAATAAAGAACATCATCGCTTTACATCTTTGTATTTGTTTGTTTTTTTTAGGGTTAATGATACTTGCCTTACCATTTGTTTTATACAATATATTAAATATAGCTTTTAAGAGCTTTTCACGAACTAAAAACTCACACCCAAAATCTTCATTACGAAACATATTATGCGCTTCAACTACTGATAGACATTCGTTTTTATCAAGCATAACCATATCGTAGTTACCTTCTTGAATTAATGGATAAAAGTATTTTTCATACATTGTACTACTTAACTCACCATAAATAAATCTTGGATGAAAAACAATTGACTGAATAAGACATTCACTATGATTATAATTTGTACACGAGTGTAATCGACTTGCATTAACAAAAATCCCTTCCCCTTGTTTTAATATATACTTTTCAAGCTCAATAACAATTTGCATTTCTCCTTTAGTAACAACAATAAGTTCTAATTCATCATGCCAATGATATGGTACTGGTGTTTGTGTTAGGTTATCGTTATATATTGCTAAAGGGAGTTGAACTGAACCTTGTTGATTGATTTCTTTGTTTGAGTTATCTAACTCAATCATACATGTATTTTTTTCCATAAGAGCTCCTTTTGGCGAAATAATTATATAATTATACGTTTTTATAATAGAATTTACATATAATAGATGGGATAATTGTATCATAAATAAGAAACGAGGAAAAGCAAACATGAAAATTGAACACGTTGCATTATATGTAAATGACCTGCAAAAAACAAAAGCATTCTATGAAAAATACTTCAATGCAAAAAGTAATGAATTATACCACAATAAAACAACAGGATTTAAGTCACACTTCTTAACTTTTGGTGACGGTGCTAGATTAGAAATTATGACTGCTCCAGAACTTGTAGAAAAAAATCCAGCATTAAAACGTACTGGATTCATTCATTTAGCATTTACTGTTGGTAGTGAAGAAAGAGTAGATGCATTAACAAAACAATTACAAGATGATGGTTTTGTTGTTACTAGTGGTCCTAGAACTACTGGAGATGGTTACTATGAAAGTTGTGTCTTAGATCCAGAAGGAAATTTAGTAGAAATTACTTCATAATAAAAGTGTGTTATAACACACTTTTTTCATGTTCTTTAATTTACTTGATGGTTCCTTTAAAAGCAATAATGTTCATATATTGACCATTATCTTCAGCCATCATTTTTCGATCTTCAATGGCATATTCATTATCTAGTTGCAACCAATCATTCCACGCATTGACAAAACAAGTTAGTTCTTGCACTGAAAAGTCATTTAAATGATCTTTGAAGATATTTGTCCACCAATTTGTTGAACGCCACATTTCAAAAGCTTCACGCGGCCAGTATGGTTTCATATTTGAAGGTATATTATCATATTCAAAGTCTTGCTTAATACTTGGAAAAGCAATTGCAACAATTCCGTCTTTTTTTAACAATGGAGATATGTATTTTCCAAAGTATTCATTATTGTTACCAAAATAATGATAAGAATCAACACTAATTACTGCATCAAAATATCCATTTGCAAAGGGCATTGTTGCAGCATCAAATGAAAGTGGAATAATTTTATCATCAACATTACATTGTTTGAATCTTTGATAGTTGTCTGTTGGTGAAGTCCATAAGTCAACAGCATAGACCTCAACATCATATTCTTTTGCTAGAAATATTGAAGTAAGTCCTCGACCACATGCTAAGTCTAATACCCTCATGCCTTTCTTTAGTTCAACACCTTGTAGCAATTCTTCAAGAATTAACATACTATTAGGTCCCATCATATTTTCATTTAAAAAGTTCTTGTCATATTTATCTGTTTTATTCATCAAATGCCCCTATTTTTTCATATATATTATTATATGTTAAATCATTATTTATATTTTCCGGTAATAGTGTTTTTAGTTCATTGATTGTTGCCCACTTATAATCCTGATGTTCATTAGATAGTACAACTATGGATTGATTTGATAAACACAAGTAAGTCAAAATCACTAATTGACGTGTTTTGCTCGTATTAAAGGTAGTTGCATACAATAACTTTTCAACTTGTACGTCTAAATTTACTTCTTCTTGTATCTCTCTTTGCAGTGCCTCTTCTAAAGTTTCTCCAAAATCTAATTTACCTCCTACAAATTCCCAAGTATTTGCTCCAAAGTCATCATATGGAGAACGTTTAACAATTAGTATTTTACCATCTTTTACAATTATTCCTTTTAATGCTACAACTATGTTATTTTTCATGTTTCTTACCTCCTTATTGCATTTATTATAACACTATTTATATTTATTGATAAGTTCTATTGAGTACTAAAAAAGATTTGTTATATATTTATATTATTGTTATAATTTGTTCAATGCGGTTAAAGGAGATTTAAGAAAATGAAACAAGAATCATTAATTGAAGGTAATATTACCTCATCACTTATAAAATTTACAATACCAATATTATTTGCACTACTACTACAAACTGCATATGGTATGGTAGACTTATTAATTGTTGGTAACTTTGGGAGTGTAGCAGATGTATCTGGTGTATCTACTGGAAGCCAATTAATTACCCTTGTCACTTCACTTTGTAGTGGTTTAGCAATGGGAACCACAATTGCTATTGGAAGGGTTGTAGGTAAAAAACAAACTCGTGAGATTCCAACAATAATCGGTAGTACTATGCTAATCTTTAGTATTTTAGCACTGTTTTTAATGGTATGTATTTTTCTTAATTTAGATACGATTATTGGGCTATTAAATACACCAGTAGATGCTATTAGTAGAACAACTGAATATATTTTTGTTAGTACAATCGGAATACCATTAATATTTGGGTATAATATTTTAGGAAGTATATTTCGTGGCTTAGGAGATTCTAAAACACCTTTAGTAGCAGTTGGTATTGCTTGTGTGGTAAATATTGTCCTAGATTTATTATTTGTTGCTGGGTTTAACATGGGTGCTCTAGGAGCAGCTATTGCAACCATCACTTCACAAGGTTTAAGTGTAGTTATCTGTTCTATAATAATAAAGAGCCGTAATATTATAAGTTTTAAGACAGAAAATAGTGCCTATTATACTAAAAATCATATTATCGATATCATTAAATTAGGTTTACCTATGGCAATGCAAAGCACCCTTGTAAGTGTTTCATTTCTAGCAATTACAGTTATTATAAATCAATTTGGTTTAATCTATTCAGCTGCTGTTGGCTTAGTTGAAAAACTATTTGGTATCATAATGCTTGTACCAATTTCATTTATGAGCTCACTATCTGTTTTTGTAGCTCAAAATAGTGCCGCCAATCAAGAACAACGTTCGAAAAAAGGTCTTTCAATTTCATTACTTTATTCATTTATATTTTCAGCAATCATGTTCTACATTTCATTTTTCCATGGAGAAATACTTGTAAGGTTATTTAGTGGTGACATTGAAGTTGTCGAAGCTGCTACAATGTATTTAAAGGGTTATACACTTGATACATTAGTTGTTCCATTTGCATTTTGTCTATCAGGTTATTTTAGTGGATTAGGTAAAACATTCTTTGTAATGGCTCAAAGTTTATTTGGTGCCATTGTAATTCGTATACCAATTACTTATTTAGTTAGCTTAGCTACCCCAATTTCATTATTTAACATTGGTCTAGCAATGCCTATAGCAACAGTGGTACAAGTAATAATTTTAATTACTTATTATGTATACTACACAAAAAAAAGAAAAGGCTCTAGTTGAGCCTTTTTAGTTTACTTCTGCCTTTATTTGACTATATACAACATCAAATGATAAATTCAATTTGTCACAAATATTTTTAACATCTTGATATTCTGGATATCCATATATCTTATTATTGTGCATACATTTTTTAATAGTACATTTACCATATGTGGTATCAACAACTTTGATTTCACGTTGCAAAATTGTACGCTCAACATTATATTTACGTACTCCAATCGTTGTTAAATTAGAAAAAATAATATCTTCTACATCAACTATTTGAGTATCATTTGCTAGCACTGTTAGTTTTGTTGCTGGACGATTTTTTTTCATATATATTGGCGTAAAGAAAGCATCTAACACACCTATAGAAAAAAGCTTTTCTAGTGTATACCCAAGCGCTTCACCACTAGCATCATCTATATTTGTTTCAATAACAGTTGCTTGATTTGATTGATTATCATTTTCAATAAGCATGGCACGCAAGATGTTTGCATGTTCAAAATCTTTTTTACCACTTCCAATTCCAACCTTTAGTATTTTTATATTCTGAGGAAGTGAATCCATCGTTTTCAAAGCAGCTGCTATTGCAATACCTGTTGGTGTAATCATCTCACCTTGACTTTGTCCAATGGTAATTGTCAGACCACTAGCACTAGCAATATTTACTACAGCTGGTACTGGTACCGGAATAATTCCATGTTGACATTTTGTAAACCCTTGCCCTTCATACAACGTTGAAACACACACATCATCAATTTGTAAATTATCAATACATATTGCCGTAGCAACAATATCGACAATCGAATCAATAGCCCCTACTTCATGAAAATGGACTTGTTCTTTTGTCACTGCATGAGCCCTAGCTTCAGCAACTGCAACATAATCAAATATCTCTTTAGAAAGCTTTTTAGCATTATCACTAATCTGACTATTATCAATAATGTCAACTACATCTTGCAAATGACGATGAAAGTGATGTTCTTCATTATGGTTTGTATTATCTAAAATAACATCAAAGTTACATGCATCAATACCGCACTTTTTAGTACGCGATATTTCAACTTTATAACCATCAACTTGTAAACTTTTTAGTCCTTCTTGTAACACTTCTACATCTGCTCCTAAATCAATTAGTGCCGAAACACTCATATCCCCACTAATCCCACTAAAGCATTCTAAATATAATGTTTTTTTCATTGTATAACCCTCGCTTATATTATAAATAGTATATCAGTACAATCCTGCTTATTCAAATCATTGAACTTAAAATGGATGTGATTACTCACATCCATCTATACCACAAGTCATTGCATGCATTGTATCTTGATAATTTTCTAACAATAATTCTTCTAACTGTTCTATGTTTTTGTATCCACTATATTTTTTGTCATTTATTTCAATACACGGAATACCATTAATTCCTAAACTCTTTTTATTTTCAAATAGTAAATCTAGATATTTCTTATTTTCATTACAATTCAACGCTTTATTTAAACCTTCTTTACACAGACCTAATGATTCAATTATGTCTTGAATAACTGCTTTATCTCCTACATCTTTTTCTAAAATATAAAAGGCATGGTATATTGCATGATTATACTTGGCTTGCATATTATTTTCCTTAGCATACAAAAAACCTAAAAATGTATCCGTAGTATACGGGTGTGGACTTATCCATGGTAATTTCATTTCAATACCTAAAGCATCAGCTTCTGGCTTCAACACTTCTTTAAATCGTATGCATTTTGCTTCATCATTCATCGGATCTACTTTAGGAGTTGGAAATCTACGAAGCTCATATGGGATATATTCTACTTCAATATCCAATTTCTCTTGCAACCTTGTTAATGCTTCTTTTTGTATATAACAAAATGGACATACATAATCAAAATATACTTTAATATTCATAACATCCTCACTTTCAACTACTGATTATACAATATTTTCTTTTAAAGCGGTATCCTATTTTTGCATGAAAGTTTGTAACTTTTTAGTATGGGGATTATCAAGAATATGTATTGGGCCATGTTCGATGATTTTACCTTTATCCATATAAAGCACATAATCTGCAAATCCCCTTAAAAACTCTATTTCATGCGTAATAAATATAAAATCAATTCCTGTGTCACGTAATTGTTGAACTGACTTTAATACCTCATTACTTAACAATGGATCTAATGCAGCAGTTGGTTCATCTAGAAAAAGTAACGATGCATTGCTAGACAACGCTCTTGCAATCGAAGCTCTTTGTGCTTGTCCACCAGATATTTGACGAGGTAATTTATTTTCTATATCTTTTATTTTTAATGTATGTAGTACTTCATCAATTATTTTATTTGCATCCTGCTTACTTATTTTTTTTATCTTTTCAAGTAATAATGACAAATTTTGACGAACTGTTAAATGAGGAAACAAATTATGTTTTTGAAATACGTACCCAATTTTATTTTGTAACTCAATTTTATTTGTTGTTGGCGACAGTCCATCAATCATAATTTCTCCATTATCAACATCTTCAATACCTGCAAGTTGACGTAGTAATGTTGATTTACCACAACCAGACTCACCAATAATACCAATTGCATGAATATTTGAAACAGATAAATCAATTTGGTCTAGTACTACTTGTTGATTATATTTTTTTGTAATCTGATGTATTTCGATATTCATTAAGCAACCTTCTTTCCAATGATTTTTGCTAGCAACGAAAGTGGAATTGTAACAATTAAGTACATTAACCACATAACATAATATCCTTCAATAAAGGCAAAGTTACCAGCTGCAATTGTAGTTACTATATAGGTGATTTCACTAATTGCAATTACATTTAATAATGAAGAACTTTTTATAACACTTGATAGATTATTGATTAATGATGGTATAAAAGGTCGGATCATTTGCGGAATAATTACATATAGATACTTTTGGTACCATTTAAAATGATATAGATCCATTACAATATATTGATCTTCGTCAATAACTGCCGCTACTGATTCATAAGCATTTGCAATATATGGTGCATTATATAGAATTAATGCAATCGTTCCTAATACTAGTTTATTATCATAATCCATAATACCACCAACAACATACATCATTAAAAAGATCATTACTAATAATGGTGTTCCCATAATTATTTCATTAAAAACATTAGATAATGCTTGCATTAAAATTATTTTTGAACGCATCATTATAAACAATACAAATCCAATGAGCATTGCACCAATTAATGAAATAAAACTAATCATAATCGTATTAAAAAATGCTTGTGATAACAAATTTGATTTTTCTAAAATTAACCCATATTTGGGATCAGGAATTGTAAAAAAGATAGCTCCACTAATCAACAGTATAAATACTAATGAAACGAGTAAATAAGTAATTGACTCTTTCTTCTTATATTTCATCATTATTATTCAGGTGGATAGATTATATAATCTAATCCTAATTCACTATTTTTT
Source organism: uncultured Erysipelotrichales bacterium (assembly GCA_964369175.1). Classification (GTDB taxonomy): domain Bacteria; phylum Bacillota_I; class Bacilli_A; order Erysipelotrichales; family Coprobacillaceae; genus Tannockella. The sequence continues at coordinate 13,034 of CAYJEM010000004.1, forward strand.
AAAAAGTCCCCAATAATTTGATCATACTCAGGACGAATTTGGTCGTACAATCCATCTTCAGCATATAATCCATCAATAAATTCATCTGCTTTTGTCAGCATATCTTTATCACCTTTTTTTACTACAAAACTAGATTTTGATACATCGCCTATTCCATAAACAATTGTTGTATCAGGATTAGCTGCATGAAAACCATGTACCTCATTTGAGGCTACTAATGCTGTTGAACTACCATTTGCAACCTCTAAAATACCAGTCCCTATTTCTGTTACTTCAGTAACATTTGCACCGTAGCTCTTTGGTACAACTACACCAAACGTTCCAGTTAATCCAACAAGATTTTGATTTGACAAGGAAAAGAAATCTTTGGCAAGCATATCATTAGTAATATTATTATCTAATGCGTATTGCTTATTTACTAAAGCTAATGATTGGCTATATCGATATGGTTTTGAAAAATCAACCTTTTGTGCCCTTTCATCTGTATATGACATATCAGCAATAAGTATATCGACATCGCCAGTTTCTAAAGCCGGAATTAATAATCCAAAATCAGTATTTACTATTTCAACTTCCATTCCTAAATACTCTCCAAACTTCTCTGCAAGTAATGGTTCAAAACCAGCTGGATTACCATCATCGCCAATGTAAGAAAATGGCGGGAATTGTAAATCCATACCTACTCGTAACACTTCTTTTTCTTTGTTACTTGATGTTGAACTACAACCAACTGTAAATATTGCTAAAAAAACAACAACTAAAAATTTTGTAAATTTGTTCATTGTATCTCCTCCTATTTATTATTTAAGTGTATATCCATTAGATAGACACTTATACAATAATAGTATCTGATTTTTAATTACTTGTAAATTTTGATGCATATATTTTAGTGTTTTTGTATGAAATAGATTGTATATAATTATTTAGTTTCATATTTGAAATCATATTGAATTATTAATACACTGTGATATACTTTTAATATTGAAACTATTGAAATGAGGTAAATACAATGAAAGATGCATATTTTCGATTCATGAGTGCTATTGATATTGATTGTTATCAGTCAATTCAAAATAGTACTATAGGTAGTAATCTATCTTACACTGATGTATTGCAATTATTTATTATTAATCATAAACAACAGATGACAATTAGTGAACTTGCAAATCGTTTAAAGCTATCAAGACCAGCTACTACCCAAAAGGTAAATGAGTTAGTAAATAAAGGACTTGTAATAAAGAAGCAATCATTAAAAGATAAAAGAGTTACATACTTATCTTTATCAAAAGATCTAATTCAACAAAGTAAAGATACAAAGGCAAGTACTTTAATGGATAAAGTTGATGCACAATTTTCAAAAGAAACAAAAGAAGAATTTGCTAGAGTATTAAACTTTATGACCGATTGCTTAATGGAGAAATAAATGGAAAGTAAATATATACAAATAATTGGTGCTAGAGAAAATAATTTAAAAAATGTTTCAATAAACATTCCTAAGTATAAACTAATTGCGATAACCGGCATGTCTGGTAGTGGTAAAAGTAGTTTTGCAATAGATATTCTACAAAAAGAGTGTCAAAGACAATATTTAGAATCAATGTCTATGATAAGTGATGGCTTAAATAAACCAAGGGTAGATAAAATCATTGGACTGAGTCCGTCAATTTCCATAGGTCAAAGGGTTCTATCAAATAATCCTCGATCTACTGTTGGAACTTATAGTGAAATTTTAACATATCTACGTATTTTATATGCCAAACTTGCTACTAGAACGTGTCCTACTTGTGGTCATTTAATACCACCTACTTTTGAAATAACAGAAGAAATAGACTTTCATGAACAACAGTGTCCAAGTTGTAATACAAAATTACAACCACTTAAAATGTCTTCATTTTCATTTAATAAAGTAGATGGAGCATGCAAAACTTGTCTGGGATTAGGCGAGGTTACATCTGTTGATTATTCATTATTAATTAATGAAGATAAAACAATTAGTGAAGGTGGATTTTATTTATGGAATAGTGAGCTATTTGGAGAGCATTATGCAAAGTGTTTGGAAAAGTGTGCTAGTCACTACGGTTTTGATTTTGATGTAAGTAAAAAAATTGGTGATTTTAATAAGCTTGAAAAGATGGTTTTTTATTATGGTGTAGATAATCAAGACTTTATTAATATGTTTCCATCAGTAAAAAAACCAAAAAGAGTAGTTGATGGATACTTTGAAGGTGTTAAAACCTATATAGATAAAAAAATAAAAGAATCAACAACAAAAAAATTAAACAACCCTACCATAAACCGTGCACTACGTAAACAAGTATGCCCCACTTGCAGAGGTGATAAGTTAGGATTCGATGGACTACATGCAACAATCAATGAAAAAACAATATGTGAAATTAGTAAGTATTCTATACTAGAATTACAAGTATTTATGAAAAAACTAATTGATACATTAAGTATAGTAGAAACTAAAATAGTTGAAACAATAGTGTATGATATTGAAAAACGTATTAAAAATATTATAAAAATAAATCTTGGATATTTATCAATTGATCGTCCTATTTCAACTTTATCTGGTGGTGAAAATCAAAGGTTACGTTTAACAAACATACTTGATAGTGGTCTAACCGGTGTCCTGTATATTCTCGATGAGCCAACAACAGGTTTACATCCAGAGGATACTAGCACGCTATTAAGTGCTGTTAAAAAGCTTCGTGATTTAGGAAATACAGTTATCGTTATTGAGCATGATATGGATTTTGTACGTGAATGTGACTATGTAATTGATTTTGGTATTGGTGCTGGAGTTCATGGTGGTAACATTATTAGCTATGGTAGTGTAGCAGACGTATCTAAAAACAAGTATTCTGTAACTGCACCATTTTTAATTCCAAATAAGCATCCAATCTCTTCATCAACATTAAATATTGATAATTATTTAACTATAAAAGATGTCAATGTTCATAACTTGAAATCTGTGAGTTGTAAGGTACCATTAGGTAAACTAGTTTCTTTTGTTGGGCTTTCTGGAAGCGGGAAATCAAGTTTCGTAATAAATGGAATATATGATCGTATAAAAAATGATACTAATGCTTCTACAAGCATTGATGGGCTAGAGCATATTAGCCAAGTAATTAAAATAGACCAACTACCAATTGGTAAGCAAAGCCGTAGTAATGTTGCAACTTATAGTGAAGTATATACATTAATCCGTGAACTATATGCTTCTCTTCCAAATGCCAAAAAAAATAAACTTAAAGCTTCAAATTTCTCTTTCAATGTTAAAGGTAGTCGCTGTCCAAAATGTGAAGGACTCGGTGTTATTCCTCTAGACATGCAGTTTCTAGAAGATGTAGAAGTTATATGTCCGGTGTGTAATGGTCAACGATTTAAAAAAGAAGTCTTATCAGTAACATACAAAGATAAAAGTATATCTGATATCTTAGATGCAACGATTATTGAAAATATCGAAACATTTAAAGATCAAAAAGGCATAATTAAAATATTAAATACTCTAGACGAAGTTGGTCTTGGATACCTTAAACTTGGACAATCAACAACAACTATGTCAGGTGGTGAATGTCAAAGACTAAAACTATCTAAAGAATTATCAAAAGGTGTTGACGGACACATACTATACATACTTGATGAACCAACAACAGGTTTACATCCAAAAGATAATATCAAGTTAATTCAATTATTAAAAAAATTAGTATCGAAAAACAATTCTGTATTCGTTATTGAGCATTGTACCCAATTAATTGTAGCTAGTGATTACATTATAGAACTAGGCCCTGGAGCTGGTAATCTTGGTGGGAATATTATTGCAAAGGGAACACCATATGATATAATAAATAACAAAAATAGTATTATTCGTAGATACTTATAAAGGAGAAGAAAAATGATTATTCGAACTGAACAAAAAAACGATTATGACAATATTAAAAAAGTTGTTTATGAGGCATTTAAAAATGCTGAACATACTGATGGTAATGAACATAATTTGGTTGATAAATTACGTAGTAGCAAAGGTTTTATTGAAGAATTAACATTAGTCGCAATAGAAAATGATGAAATCATTGGTCACATTCTGTTTACTGAAGTAAAAGTTAGCGGTCATAGAGGTATCGCATTAGCACCACTATCTGTATCACCTAATCATCAAAGAAAAGGTGTTGGGACTGCCCTGATGAATGAAGCCCATCTTCGTGCTAAAAAACTTGGATATCCATTCTCGATTGTTTTAGGAAGCAATGATTATTATCCAAAAGCAGGATATAAAACTGCATATGACCATGGTATTTTAGCACCATTTGAAGTACCAAAAGAATTTTTCATGGTATTATTACTTGATGAAAATTTTTTAGCAACAGGTACTGTTGAATATGTAAAAGAAATGTTAGAGGGATAATTCACGATGAAAATCTTTGCTGTTCAAGCAAGTCCAAAACTTCATGGTAATACAAGTATGTTATTAGATGAATATCTAAAATGTATAAATGACAATAACATTGAACATACAATTACAAAAGTTACTTTATCTAAGCAAGATATTCAATATTGTACAGGATGTTGTACATGTAAAACCAATTCAATCACAAATTGTACTATCAATGATGATATGAACACCCTTTATTCCCTGTTTGAAGACGCAGACATTGTTATTTTTGCAACGCCAATATTTTTTTATGGACCTACTGCTTTATTAAAAACCTTTTTAGAACGCTTATATGCAATAAAAGAAGAAGCATGGCATGATAAAAAAATCATTTCAATTACTACATATGGTTCAAAGAATGAAATCCTTTCCGGAGCCAACAATTGGTACAATATGTTAACACATCTTGCTAGTGACCATAAAATACCAATTATCCAGCAATATCAACTTAGTACCGGTAGTGTATTGTCACACAAACAAAACCTTGATCCAAAAGTTAAAAATGATATCTTAATGCTTGTAAATTCATTGATAGAAGATTATTATCGCTAAATATAAAAGAGTGTAACCTTTAATTAAGTTTACACTCTTTGTTTATTACAATTTGATTATATTTTGTGTTTATCCACGCTAGATATTATATAGCTTACTGTATTTATCAATTAAGTAGTTTACATAATAATCTGGGTTAAAAGCCTCACCTGTAACATCTTTCATTATTTCATCAGCAGATTTAAATGCACCAAACTGATGTATGTTTTCTTTTAACCAATTTGCTATAACATCAAATTTATTATTTTCTAATAGTTCATCAATATTTAGTTGCTGTTTCATTGTATTGTAAAACTGTGCTGCATATGCACTACCTAATGCATATGTTGGAAAATATCCAAAACTTGCACTAGACCAATGTACATCTTGTAAAATACTATCACTATCGCATGTTGCACGAACTCCTAAATATTGTTCATATTTATCATCCCATTTTTGTTGTAGTGTATCATAGTCAATACTATCACTAGAAAATATTTCTTTTTCTAGTTCATAGCGAATTAGTATATGAATTGGATACGTAAGTTCATCTGCTTCAATACGTATTAATGAAGCTTGGCTTTTTGATAACATATTAACCAATTCTTCAGGTTTCATATCATTAAATTCAGGAAAGTATTGTTGCAATGTAGGCAGATTTGCTTTCCAAAATGAAACATGTTTACCTACATGATTTTCTAAAAAACGTGATTGTGATTCATGCATGGCAAAACTAATTTGATTATGCAATTCTGTTCCTTCGTATTCTTTGTTAACTTGCAGCCCATATAAAGCATGACCGTATTCATGAATGGTAGAATAAATCGCTGATGATAGTGCATTTTCATAATAATGTGTTGTAATACGAACATCATTTGCACTAAAGAAGCTTGTAAATGGATGTTCAGTTGTACACATATATGTCTTATTTTTATCAGCCTTAAAGTATGTACAAATATCATTGCTTAATGCTTCTTGTTTTTTTACATTATAGTCTTTCATGAGTAAAGAATCATCGATAATAGTACTACTTTGTAATACCTTTTGAATAAAAGGTAACAATTTTTCTTTTATTGTTTCAAAAAAATTATCATAGCGTTGCTGGTTCATTCCTTTTTCAAATCGGTCTAATAATATATCGTATCCTTTTAAATCTTTTCTTGGGTGATAAGATAACAGTTCTTTTTGTACTTCGATAACATTTTTTAAATGGTCCCTAAATATAGTATAATTACTTTCTTCTTTTGCTTGATGCCAAGCAGTATCTGATTGATGAACTGTATATATGTATCTACTATATACATCCTTAGGAATACAACGATTTTCCTCTAGTAATTGTAATGTCATCTCTACATCTTTCTTTATTTCTGGTTTTAAATCATACGTTGTAAGTTCTTTTATTTTATGATACGCTTCATCACTTGTTTCATGTGTAAATTGCTCAGTAGCAAGGATTGTCATCATTTTATTTGTAAAGGCATGACCATCTTTTGGAGCAATCGTTGCCTTATCAAATGAAATTGTGTTTAATGCAAATTCTAATGCATTCTTTTTTGCTTTATATTCCTTATAATATGTAATCAATTCTTCCATATACTCTCTCTTTTCTTTCCTATTTATGTGCAACAATAAATAATCTTTCCATTTGAAATACAATATTTCCATTTTTTTGTTTAGAATATACTTCTTTTATTCCGTTTAAAACATCTTCTTCTAATTGGCTTGCATCTGTGTTATTTAAAGCTAGTAAATACGGCTTTAAAGCAGAGCCTTTAATCCATTCTAAAATATCCTTATGACTAGTCATAATATGATTATATGTAGTTTCATAGATTGAAAAATCACTTGATATATCACTAAGTATATCAACATATTGATAGACATCTAACTGATGATATATTTTAGGTAATTTTGTAAGTTGTTGCCACTTTGGTTTCTTTATTGTCTCATAGATTACTTGATGTGCTTTAGATTTAGTCATAGGTATTTGAATTGCTAAAATTCCACCTTCACTTAAGATATTCATCATTTCTCTAAGTAATTTAGGATGATTTTCAATCCAATGAATACAAGCATTAGAAAACACCAAATCATATTTTGATGATATATTACAAAGATCAACTGTTGCATCAAACTCCTCAAAACATATATCTGGATATGAGCTTCTAGCTTTTTCTAACATGACTTTGGATTTATCTACACCTTTAATATTGGCATTACTAAAGTATTGTTTTAATATTGTTGTACTATTACCTGGTCCACAACCAATATCAATAATTGATGTTGGATTATTGTCGATACGGTGAATTAAATCAATCGCTGGTTGTGTACGTTCTTTTTCATATTTTAAATACTGTGTTGTATCCCACTTCATATTTATATCTTCCTTACTCTAACAATCATAATAATTGGTGTATCTTGTTTATTAAATGGTATTTCATGAAATCCATCAACTACAAATCCACACTCAAAAGCTACTTTAAATATGTCACTAATAGTACGATGGTAGTAGTTATGCATTGTTGGTTGCCCCTCAATTGCAATTCCTTTTTCAATACAATTTGTAAAATAATCATCATTTGGATATGTAAAACATGGATGGTGGGTTGCAAAAACAAAGGTTCCATTATTATCTAATAATTGGTATATTGCTTTAAATAAGGGCGTTATTTTTGAAATATCCATAATAGCCATATTGGCAACTGCTTTTGTAAATAAGTTACTACGCTTCAATTGTAATAACTGCTCATAACTAGTTGCATCACATACTTGAAAATCTATTTTATTTACATATTCTTTTCGTCTTTTTTTAGCAAGTTCTATCATTTTTTCACTATAGTCAAAAGCTACAACCTGTACCCCCTTACTAGCAAGATAACTAGCATAGTTACCATTTCCACAAGCAACTTCTAAAACAAAATCATTTTCATTAATTTCTAACAGTTTATCAACACTTGGTCTAACAATATCACAGTGAAAATAATTGGAATTATCACCCATTTGATCATCCCAAAATGTTGCATTCGTTTCCCAAGCATTTAAACCGTTATTATCAAAATCTATTTTATTCATTATTTTACTCAATGGGTAAATTATTCATTTTTAAAAAACTTAATTTATCCATATATCCCCTTTGAAATTTTATTTTATTATTGACTATATTAAAAAAACCACATCCTCTAAATCCTTTAGGATCAATCCATTCCATAATTGCCCAATCATTATCCTCAAAAATATTTTCTAGAATACATACCATGGTTGCAACTTCAAATTCAGATTTAAACATCTGATATATTGCTTCTTTTCCTATTACTGGGTCAGTTACTACTTGATGATTTATGGCATCATCATGATACAAATCAGATAATCCTTTTGCATCTGCTTGATTAAATTTATCAATCCATATTTTTAATACTTCTTTTGCCGTCATAAAATACCTCCTTATACAATATTATACATACAATTTTATATAATCTCCATAAAAAAACAAAGCGATCGCTTTGTTTCTTTGTGACTATTTATCTAAAATAATTCCACGTTTCTCTAAGAATTCACTACCGTCACCATAGTTTTCATATACATAATCAATATCTTTATCACCTCTACCTGAAAGGTTTACTAAGATTGTACCCGTTCTATGTTCTTTAGCATATTTAATAGCATGAGCTACTGCATGAGCACTTTCAATTGCAGGGATAATTCCTTCTAATCTTGAAAGTAAATAGAAAGCTTCTATTGCCTCTTCATCATCAATATAATCGTATTGTACACGACCACAATCATGTAGATATGCATGTTCTGGACCAACTGATGGGTAATCAAGACCACTTGCAACTGAATATACAGGATCTGGTTCACCTTCTTTTTCATTTTGTAATAATAAACTTTCAAATCCATGAAGGATTCCTTTTTTACCATATGTTATTGAAGCTGCATGTTCACCTAAACCATGTCCTTTACCTAATGGTTCAACACCATAAATATCCACTGGTTCATTTAAAAATGCTGAGAACATTCCCATGGCATTTGATCCACCACCAACACAGGCAGACACTGCATCAGGTAAAAAACCAGTCATTTCTTTAAATTGATCGATTGCTTCAAATCCAATTACTGCTTGAAAATCACGAACCATTAATGGAAATGGATGAGGTCCTACTACTGAACCAATACAATATATTGCCTCTTTATACTCTTTTAAATATGCTTCAAATGCCGCATCTACAGCTTCTTTTAATGTTTTCAATCCATGAGTAACCGGAATAACTCTTGCCCCTAACATCTTCATACGAACAACATTTGGATGTTGTTTTGCGATATCTACTTCTCCCATGTAAATGTCACATTCCATACCAAAGTAGGCTGCCGCTGTAGCTAGTGCAACACCATGTTGTCCTGCACCAGTTTCAGCAATAATTTTCTTTTTACCCATAAACTTTGCTAGTAACCCTTCACCCATACAATGGTTTATTTTATGAGCTCCAGTATGATTTAAATCTTCTCTTTTTAAATATATTTGACATCCACCTACATATTTTGATAATGATTTACAATGATAAACTGGTGTTGGTCTTCCTTGGAATTCTTTACGTATTCTACGTAATTCATTAATAAAATCAGAACTATTACAAATATCATGATATGCTGCTGTTATATCTTCAAATGCTGGTATTAATTGTGGTGGTAGATAAGCTCCCCCATACTCTCCAAATTTCCCATCTGTTGTTGGGAATGCCTTTAAATACTTATCAAAATCTTTATACGTCTTTTTCATACTTCTTTCCTCCAAATTGTTGTTTTTAGATAAAAAAAATCTTCGCCCTCTAAGGACAAAGACGTTATACCTTTGTTATGCCACCTAATGCTTTTTCTTAAAACGTACTATCATACGTCTTCCACTTATAACGGGAGGATACCCGTCGGATATTACTTGCATATGCTTTCTTTCCGCCCTCACAAGTCCATTCGCATACTCCTCTTTATGATTTTCCACCAACCAATCACTCTCTAAAAAAGTTAAAATATGTTACTCCTCTTGCTCAAAGGTTTTTATCTTAAGAAAAGATTACTACATTCAAACAACAATGTCAATAGTTATAACGAAATATAAATTGTTTATGATATTTATAAAAAATATATATAAAATTAGAATATGACAAAATCAAAATCATATATAGTTAATGATAAATTGTACTTTCTTCATCAGTCAGTAATTTTTCAATATCCTTACTTTTATCAAACCAACGTTCAAACATATGTTTTAATAGCCTTTCCATCGCAATAAAAGTAACTACAACAACATCAAATATTTCAAAAAATTCATTATTAATTTAGATATCTTCAAGATGTATATATGGTGTAAATAACACCATTGCCATCGCAATAATAAAAAGAATTAGTCGAACAATATGTTTCTTTGATATTGCATATAAATCATACATAAAGAAGTATACTCGTTGATAAAAATGATTGTCTTTTACTATTTTCATATTCTGTCTTTTTAAAAAATGATAATAGAAAAATGGCATAAAATATTCAACAGATAATCCAATACATATAAATACAGTTGTATATACGTATAATAAATATTCCCAATTTGCACCTGTGTTAATTGATGCTGTAATGAGTGTCCAAATACCAGCAATTAACAGTGATACACAAAAGAAAACAAGTAAAAAGAACCACGATTTACAACCTATTATTAACTTATCAGTATCCTTAACAAAAGTACCACTTTGCTTGAATCTAGCAGGATGTTTTTTCCATAAAATAACTAATGGTATAAATGATAAAACCAAAGGTAAAAGCCAAATAGTTCCAAAATATATCATGTACAATTCTCCTTAATTTATGCAGCTTTATGATCGTACTGCTTTTGTTTTCCACTTTCCCTTTTTATATACAATAATTGTAAGCAATGCTCCGATAACCCATGAAGCTAAAAGTGAAATATATAATGTTAATGAATTATTGAAAATATACGATAAACCATATGCTAATGGAACACGTATAATTACTGTTGAAATTATAGAAATCCACATCGGTGATACAGTATCTCCTGCTCCGCGCATTACCCCAGACAAAGATTGAGTAATTGACATTGCTATATAACCTACTGCTAACACACACAATATTGTCATACTCATATCAATAAGTTCAACAGTGTCTGTAAAAATGGATACCAGTTGATTTCCAAACAATAAAATTAAAAGTGTAATTATGGATGCCGTTGCCATAGCTAGCAAGGTTCCTTGTCTTGCTCCACTTAGTACGCGCTCATATTGCTTAGCACCAACATTTTGGCCAGCATATGTTGTCATAGCACTACCAAATGAGATATTAGGCATCATTGCAAATCCATCAACTCTCATTACGATTACATTTGCTGCAATAAATAATTCACCATAACTATTTGTTAATGGTTGCATAATGACCATAGCTAGTGAAAATACCATTTGTGTAAGTCCAGAAGGAAGCCCTAATTTTACGATAGTATGTATATGACTTTTATTCCATCTTAAATATTTTCTATGAAAATCGAATACATCTTTCATTCTAAATATTTTAATAACACACAAAATTGCTGAAATAAACTGTGCAATAACTGTTGCATATGCAACTCCAGCTACTTCCATATTAAATACAACGACAAATAATAAATCCAACACTATATTTAACACTGATGCAACTAGTAGGTATTTTAAAGGTGCTATTGAGTCTCCAAGTCCTCGCATTACCCCGCATAATATGTTATAAAATGCCATACCTCCAATACCAATTAACATAATCATTAAATAATCGCTACTCCAATCAATTATTGATACTGGCGTATTTAATAATTCTAATATTGGTCTAGATATGAATGGTGCAATTGCCATTATAGCTAATGATGAAATAAAGGTTAGAATCATACATGCACCTACTGATTTTGATATATTTTCTCTATCTTTTGCGCCAAAATATTGTGCTACAATAATCCCAGCACCTACAGAAATACCTATAAACAATACTAGTAGTAAATTGAAAATTGAAGTAACACTCCCTACTGCTGCTAATGCATTGTCACCTACATATTCTCCTACAATAATTGCATCAACCGTACTATACATCTGCTGAGCAATATTCCCTACTAACATTGGTACCATAAATGCGATGATGCTTTTTATTGGGTTTCCTATTGTCATATCTTTTGATGATTTAAAATAATTTGTTAACGCTTTCATAATTCCCTCGCAATCTTTTATACCTATTATAATTGAAATATATATAAAAAGATACGATATTCATCGTATCTTTTACAACTTTAATACATCTTCTTTAAACTGATTTGTATATAACTGATAATAATTACCTGCTAATTCCATTAGTTCTTGATGTGTTCCTTTTTCAATAATTTTACCTTTTTCAATAACTACAATAATGTCAACATTAACTATCGTTGACAAACGATGAGCAACAATAAAACTTGTTTTATTCTTCAATATATGATCTATTGCATATTGCACTACTCGTTCTGTTTCTGTATCAATAGATGCCGTTGCCTCATCTAGTATAAAAAAAGCTGGATTTACAAGTAATGCCCGTGCAAATGATAATAATTGTTTTTGGCCAACTGATAGTTTAGAACCACCTTCACCAACATCAGTGTCATAACCTTTTTCAAAATTCATAATAAAATCATGAGCATTTACAATTTTACAAACTTCAATAACTTCTTCATCTGTTGCATCAATTTTACCTATTTTAATATTGTCTTTAATCGTTCCAGAAAATAAATGTGGTGACTGTAAAACATAACCAATTTGACGGTGTAACCAACCGACACTACGCTCTCGGTAGTCTACTCCATCTAATAAAACTTCACCATTTACTGGTTCATAGAAACGACATAATAGATTTACTATACTACTTTTTCCTGATCCGGTTTGACCAACTAAGGCAACTGTTTGTCCTGCTTTAACTTTTAGGTTAAAGTTTTCTAATACTGGCTCTTCTTTATTATAGTAGAATTCAATATCTTTAAATTCAATATTTCCAATAATAGGATCTACTATTTCTTTTGTAGGTTTACAAACACTACCAAATTTTTGAATAATTTCTTTGCTATCATCAATTGTATTTTCTGTTTCTATCAATGTAAATATACGTTCAGCACTTGCTTGAGCCATCTGGAATTCAGCAATTAATCTTGCAATTTGACGAACTGGTTCAAAGAACTGAGTTGCATACTGTGAAAATAACAACAATGTTCCAAACTCTAAGCTACTAACTAGTACTTGTTGCCCTCCGGCTACTAGGATTGCCGAAACTGAAATATACCCAAGTCCTAAAGCAATTGGTAAAAATAGTGCTGATAGCTTTGCAGCACGCAAAGATGATGCTTTCATCGAAGATGTATAACTAGTAAATTCATTATAATTACGTTCTTCTAATCCAAGTGTTTTTGTTGTTTTAGCCCCTGTAATACCTTCATTAAATCCACTTGTGATTTTTGAGTTTTCTTTTCTAACTTGACGATAACTCTTTAAAATACGAACTTGGAAATAAACACTTGCAACAGCAAGCAATGGGACTACCATTAATACTAATAGTGCTAGTTTCCAATTAACAACTAACATAACAATTGTTATTCCAATCATTACAAATAGACCCCAGAAAATATCAAGTAATCCCCATGAAATAATTTCACTAAGTCTTGTAATATCACTTGTCATTCTAGCCATTAACCATCCAATCGGTGTTTTATCAAAATAGGTATATGGTAACAATTGTAGTTTTTCAAAGCAAATTTTACGAACATTATAACCTACACCCATTTCTATTTTCCCAACAACATAGAAGAATGCATAAACTACAAATGATTGTACCACAACAAAACCAAAGTAAATAAGTGAAAATTGTATAATTTCATTATTTGTAACATGATCTAACACGTAATAGTCAATAGCTTGACGATTTAAAACAGGGAATAGTACATCAATACTCGACATAACAATATTAATAACAAATAATAGTACTACGTGTTTTTTAAATGGTTTTAATAAATTAAATATCTTTTTCCATACACTCTTATCAAATGAGGAATGTTGAAATTCTTCTTCATCATAATTAGACATTTCGATTTACCTCCATTTTATCAGTTTGAATATTATATACTCTTTGATACAATCCTTTTTGTTTCACCAATTCTTGATGGGTTCCACTTTGGCTAATACAGCCATTTTCAATAACAAATATCATATCAGCATCCATTGTTGAGGCAATGCGTTGAGTAATAATTATTGTTGTACGATTTGACTGTACTTCTTGTAATCTTGATCTAATTTTTGCATCCGTTTTTGTATCAACTGCAGACAATGAATCATCGAAGATTAAAATTGGTGTATTTTTTAGTATTGTTCTTGCAATTGCTACTCTTTGTTTTTGGCCACCTGATAGGGTAACACCCTTTTCACCAACAACTGTATCATATCCAAGATCAAATTCTTGAATTACATCATGCATTGAAGCAACACTTGCAACATGGTATACATCATCGTGATTTGCATGTTTATTTGCAAGTTGTATATTTTCGTAAATAGTTTTTGAAAACAGAAAAGGCTCTTGTAAGATAAGGCCAACGTTTTGACGAAGATATCCTTTTTGGTAATCATTTATAGGATGATTATCAATAATAATTTCTCCTGAAGTTGTATCAAAAAGACGAGTTAATAAGTTTACTAAAGTGCTTTTACCACTTCCTGTAGGTCCAAGTATAGCAACTGTTTGTCCTTTTTTTATTGTGAAATTAAGATTTTGAAGTGTATAGTCAGTAGCATCATCATACTTAAACCAAACATCTTTAAATTCTATATGACCTTCAATACCTTTTGTTATACCACTATTAAAATCCTCAATTGGTTCATCTAACACTTCTTTTAAACGATCAATAGAGACACTCATTTTTCCCATATCTGCAAGCATTCTACCAAAGTTTCTAACTGGCCATAAAATCATTGCTTCATAAGATACAAAAACAAAGAAGTTTCCAATACTAAATTCACCTGAACGGACACTTAATACACTACAAATTACAACAATCAAAATTTGGAGTAAACAAAAGAAATCTGATGTTCCCCAATATATCCCTAATTGTTTTAAAAGTAAAAATGTTTTATCACGAAAATCTGTAGATTTTTCATCAAACTTATCAATTTCTACTCGTTCACTATTAAATGCTTTAATAACACGAATTCCTGAGAGATTCTCTTGAATTAGCGCTGTCATTTCTCCTTCAGATTCATCAGAATCCAAAAATAACTGTTGGGCTCTGGTAAAAAAACGATAAGCAAAAAATACTAATATTGGCATTGTTATAATCGCAATCAAAGCCATTCTACTATCTATTTGAAACAAAACAACACTAGCGATTAATGCCGTACAAATTGAATATAACATTTCCGTTAGTTGTGCTCCAATAAATCGACGAATTGTTTCTACGTCGCTTATACAACGTTGAATTAAATCTCCTGTTTTTATTCCTTTATGATACGTATATGGTAATTGTTGAATATGTTGATATAAATCATTTCTTAAATTATATGCTAGAACCTCTGATACCTTGCTTGTTCCATATGATCTAATAAATAAGCAAATACATATTAATAAACTTACAAATAGGACCATAGCTCCCCCTACCCATAAATTTGAACGAATTGACTCAATACCACCAATACTATCTACAAAGCTTTGAAAAACAATATTATTTATCGGTTGTAAATTAATGACATTATCTATAATAAAACTAAATATTAAAGGTGTACATAAATTCAAAAATGAATATATGATAACAATCAAAAATATTAGATATAGATGTTTTTTGTACTTTCCTAAGTACCGACTTAAAAAATGTATATGTTTCATCTTCTCCCTCACTTCTTATATTATATTTTATTGTGTTGATTCAAAAGTTATCACATGGGTATATTCTCCTTAAAAAATTATTAAAAAAGCATTCATTATAAATCCTGTAACGAATTTACGATAAATACTATATATTAGTTTTTTCCAATCTTCCCTGATGGAACACGGTTATTTTCTGTATTAACAGCTTCCATAAAGCTTTTAATAAACTCTTTAAACAATGAAATTTGTTCCGTTTGAATGATATTAACATGACATGTATCACTATGTAGATTTTCCTCAGTTGCAATTATACTTACAATCTCTTGATCATTTTTATCAATCAATGTCATCCAGTTTGCTTGAGGATCTCCATTAACCATATTTAAATCATCTTTTTTGATAGTAAAAGCTTTGTCATATCCAATATTACCTTTTGTTATTGAAAGTGGAATTAATACCATATCTTCATTACTAAAGCACACTGCATAATATGACATATATGTCGTTGCACGAATTTTACTTCCTCCTGCTCTAATACTTGTTTGATCCCACCATGCATAAATAACAGTATATTCATCAACATTTGGTATTAGCTTTCTAGCTATTTCTTTTAGTTTTGAATAATCTTCACTTGTTAATGCCTTTTTACGATTCAAACTTTCACTTACTAATACAAACACAATAATACCTACTAATACTGCTCCTCCGATAATAAATTCCATATTTTATCCCCCTAAATTGTTTTTTGGTATGCCTTTTGATACGCTACTTGAACATCCTTTAAATACGTTACATCAAATAGCTTAATATTTGTTTCCATCTTTGTACGCGTGATTAACTGATAGATATCACGACTTCTAACAAACTGCAAATGTGTTATTTCTTGATATGTCCACTCACGTTTATTCCATGACAATCCATTTTGGTAAAAGCTAACCTCATCACTTAAGTGACGTAATGGGAGTAACAATATGATTGTTGCAATTAATACAATGATTATTGCTGGTAAAGTTATTTCATCAGATAAAAATACAATAGCAAGAGCAATAAAAAAGAACAATCGTATCAAAAATGCTACCATGACCATTGTAGTATTTACTTTTGTAGTAGTTAACATTTGTCCTAAATCCTTTTGCATATCTGTCTCCTTAATATATCAAAGATAAGTATATCACATACTTAATGATTATACACATACAAAATCAGTAAAACTTTAGTTAATATACAGTAAAAGGATTACGATTTATGTATCATAAAAAGTAATCCTTTATACAAATTGATTCATATTATTTTTTTATTGCTTTATCGATCTAGTAGCAAAAAAGCAAGGTATATTCAAATCATGTAATCTTCCTGCACCATTAGTATCTTCATATAAGTCTGTTAATATAAAGCCCGCTTCTAATTGACCACCAAGTTGTTCTTCTAAAGTATGCGAAAATTGTACTCCATCATTATCTTTTTCTAATAATTTCATGTGTTCTTTATTTTTTAAAGGATTAAATGGAAATTTATTTTCAATCTTTTCTTCATCATTTGTTATAAAATTAATTCCATTATCTAATCCAGAAACAAAAATACCACCTGGCTTTAAAACACGATAACATTCTTTAAAAATAGATTTAACATCTTCTACATAACAGTTTGATACCGGATGGAATATAATATCAAAACTTTGATCTTCAAATGGCAAAGGTTTTGTCATATCATAGTGAACAATATCAATTGAATATCCCTCTCTCTTAGAAATCTTTTCCTCTGATTCTAATTGTTTTTTAGAATAATCAAGAACTGTACATTTTGCATTTAATGCAGAAAATATCGGCATCTGTTGGCCACCACCCGAAGCAAGACCTAAAATATGTAACCCGGCAATAGAACTTGGAAACCACTGCTTTGGCATTGTTTTTGTTGGTGTTAAATATACTCCCCAATTTCCTTTTTTAGCCTCATTATATTCATCACTAGTTATTGGAATACCCCATTGCCATCCTTCTTCTACCCATTTATCAATTGTATTTGAATTTATCTCTTGATATTTCATATTATACCTCCTAAATATGTATACTCATATTATACAATTTTCAAGTAATACAAGATATATTGAAATGCAAACTTTAAGTACAAATTACAAAAAAGGTTACAATATTTGTAACCTCATTAATTCTCTATAATTTTACCTTCAGTAGATATTGTAACTGTTTGCCATGGAATAAATTTCTCACTTGCTTTAAGTGCATTAATTGTTGCTTGTTTTATACCATTACAGCATGGAACTTCCATATTGACTACTGTAACACTTTTAATTTTGTTATTTGAAATAATGGCAGTTAACTTATTTGTATAATCAATCATATCTAGTTTTGGACACCCTATAATTGTGATTTTATTTTCCATGAAATGCTTATGAAACTGACCATATGCATAGGCTACACAATCAGCTGCTATAAGCAAGTTAGCTCCATCAAAATATGGTGCATTTTCAGGTACTAATTTTATTTGTACAGGCCATTGTCTCAACTTTGAACTAGACTCAACATTTTTACTACCAACTATATTTGGGGTTGGCTTAAATTCTTGTACATGACTTCCAGGACAACCACAAGGTAGTTTCTCTTCTTTTTTTTCACCATCATCACTAAAAGATATTGCCTTGACTGGACACACAGGTAAACAATTACCAATTCCATCACAATAGTCATCATGCATAACCTTGGCTTTTCCATTTATCATCTCTATTGCACTTTGTTTACATGTTGATGCACATATTCCACATCCAATACATAATTCTTCATTAATAATAATTTGCTTTTTTTTCATACTTTATTCCTTTTCTTCGTATAGATTTATAATATATTTTGTATACTTTGAGGTAGTTTTCTTGACTAACACAAAATGATTATATTACAATTATTGAAAAGAATATGTTGTGTAGACAACGAAATGAGGTATATATGAAAGGCAGTTATAAAACGATAATAAATCATGCTCTTTTTGAAGGAGTTTTAGAAAATGAACTAGATAGTATACTTACATGTTTAGGTTCTTTTGAAAGAAAATATAAAAAGAATCAAACGATTATGAATGAAAGTGATTATATTAACTATATAGGTTTTGTTGTTAGTGGTACCATAACAATCACCAAATGTGATTATTATGGTAATGAAGTGATTATTACTAAAATTAATGAAGGCGATATATTTGGTGAAGTATTTGCTTGTGCAAAAATCCTTACTTCCCCAGTTACAGTTGTTGCTTCATCAGAAGCGACTGTATTATTTCTTGATTATAAAAAAATAATTACAACATGCACTAGTGCCTGTATGTCCCACCAAAAACTGATATCAAATATGCTTACAGTTATTAGCCATAAGACATTATATTTAAATAAACGTGTTGATATTCTATCTAAGAAAACATTACGTGACAAAATTATTACTTTTTTAAATTATGAAAGTAACAACTCATCAATTTTCACAATTGCAATGAACCGTGAAGAACTTGCAAAATTTTTATGTGCTGACCGAAGTGCATTATCAAATGAACTTTCAAAAATGCAATCTGATTGTATTATAAAATATCATAAGAATACATTTGAATTGTTGTAGCATAACAATGCTATTTATAATACGAACATCAAAAAAGGTAGCTATAGACGAATCCATAGCTACTTTTTATAAATATTATTTATTAATCTACAAGCTGTAATAAGGCAACGCTTTCAATAGCCCCAGTTTGTGGGAACATATCAACTGGTTGACACTTAGTTGCAATATATCCATGTTGTTCAAGAATTTGAATATCTCGAGCTTGTGTTGATACATCACATGATATATAAACAACTTTTTTAGGCGATAGTTTTATTAGAGCATCGAGGAACACTGTTGAACATCCTTTTCTTGGCGGATCTACAAAGACAACATCAATCGGTTGTTTTTTATTTGCACATTCAACCATGAATTCTCCTGCATCTACACATGTAAATTTAGCATTAGTGATGTTGTTTTCAATAGCATTATTTTTTGCATCTTCAATAGCTTGAGGAACGATTTCAACACCATGTACTTCTTTTACATGGGGAGCAATAGATAATGTAATTGTTCCAATACCACAATAGGCATCAATTACTACATCTGTTGCTTGCAAATTAGCATAATCTAATGCTGTTTGATATAGTGTTTCTACTTGAATCGGGTTAATTTGATAAAATGAATGTAATGATATTTTATATGTATTGCCCAACAATACATCTTTAATAAATCCTTTTCCATAAAGTATATTTTGTTGTTTTCCAAGAATTACATTGTCATTTTTTGTGTTTATGTTTTGAATAACAGTTTTAATATTAGGGAATTCACTAGTGATAATATCAGTGATTTTATCAATACCTTTGATTTTGTTATGTCTAGTTATAATTACCAACATAATTTCTTTTGTAGTATGGCCGTACTTTGTAAGAATGTGGCGAATATTCCCTTTATCTGTTGATTTATCATATGCTACTTCTTTTTGAAGTTGCAGTAATGTACGCATACGGTTTACAATTTTATTTGACTCCTCATTTTGAATATAACAATGATCACATGGTACAATATCATTACTATGTTCTTTGTAGAATCCTGTTACTAAACCTTCTTTTGTATTACCTACAGGTACCTGTACTTTATTTCGGTAGTAATAAGGTTCTGCCATCATTATACAATCTAGCACTTCAACTTTGCTTTTAGCAATTCGTTCCATAACATCTTTTGTTCGTTTAGTTTTAAAATACTGTTGTCCTTCATTATTCATATGTTGAATATGACATCCCCCACAGCTTTTGAATATTGAACATATTGGTGATGTACGATACTTTGACTCTTCGACGATATCAACCATTCTTGCAATACCATAATTCTTTAATACTTTAATAACTTTTAAGTTTGCAACCTCACCAGTTAGCATTCCTTTTACAAAATATGGAAAGTTATCAACTTTTACTACGCCTCTACCATCATGGCTCATATCAATACATGTAGCCTTAAAATAATCATTTTTTTTCATTTTGTTAACTCCTTTAAAAAAACGAGCAATGCTCGTTTTAAGTATTATTCTGTTGGTGTTTCTTCTTGTGCTTGTTGCTCTGCATCTTTTTCTGCTTCATTAGCAATTATTTCATCCGTTGTTGCTTGGTTAGCAGGATTTGCCCCAGTGTAATAGATTGAATCTGATGATGGGTGTTTTTGAGCAAAAATCGGAAAATCACTATCCCCATTAGAACGCATTATAATTTCTACATCGTATGCATTTCCACCTTCAACATTCGTTAATAAATCACTATAATTAGATCCATCAACTTTTGGTCTGCCTACAGTATTATCAAGCAAACCTACTGCAATCGCAGCAATTTCTTGAGCCTTTGCACTTGTTGTATTATCAACAAATGTAATTGATATTTTAATTTTTGTACATTCAATTTCAACAACTGCATCCTGTACCTCTACCATTGTTTTAATAGCTTCAGTAGTACCAGAAATATGAGCAGAATCAATTGCAAGCGCCGAAGCACAACGATCACCATAAATTGGTCCATCATTTGAGCTTGCTATGTATATCCAAGTTGTAAATGCTGCCACTGCAATTACAAAGAATAATACAACGCCATGCCATAATCTAAATCTAAACTTCTTTTTTTGTTTCGTGTTTTTCACTGCTTCTTCCTTGGGCTGTATTTTTTCTTCTTTTAATGGAACAGCTTTTTTACTTTCTTCAATAATTGGTGTAACTTTTATTTCTTTTGTTTTTTCTATATCATTTGTTTTCTTCGATGGTTGCGCAGGTACATCATCATACTCATCATCATCAAAGAAAAATCTTTTTTCTTTTGACATTTTATCACCTCTATTGCTTATTGTAACAAATATTTTGTTATTAAGCAATTTTTTGCTTTAATAACTCAACAACTAACTTATTGGTCATTCCAGGATTTGCTTGTCCACCAGTAGATTTCATAACTTGTCCAACTATAAAACCAACTGCACGGTCTTTACCACCGCGATAATCTTCAATTGATTGAGGATTATTATCAAGAATTTCATTTATAATTTTTGTCAGTTCGACTGGTGAAGATATTTGCTTCATATTTTTTTCTTCAATAATTATTTCAGGATCCTTCCCTTCCATCATTACTGCTTCAAATACTACTTTTGCTTGTTTACTAGAAATGATACCATCTTTAACAAAACTAATTATTTTTGATAGTGCTACTGGTGTAATTTTAGTATCCTTAATCGTAGTAGTATTTTTATTTAAATATGCTTGAATTTCGCCAAGTAACCAGTTAGAAACTAATTTGTATTCATTTGTATAGCTTACTGTTTCTTCAAAGAAATCTGATATTTCTTTAGATTGAACTAGTATTAACGCATCAACTTTTGGTATTTTATATTGTTGAATATATTTTTCAACACGTTTTTCTGGCATAACAGGTAAACTATCTTTAATTTGCTCTACCCATGTATGATCTAAACGAATTGGTAAAATGTTTGGTTCTGGGTAATATTTATAATCTACAGCATCACCTTTTTTACGCATAATCACGGTTTCTTTTTTATCTTCATCATAGCGCATTGTTGCTTGAACAATTTGTCGACCTTGTAGTAACTCTTTTTCTTGTCTAGCAGCTTCAAATTCAATTGCTTTTTGAACATTTGAAATCGAGTTTAAGTTTTTAATCTCTGTACGAGTACCAAATTTTGTACTACCATAAGGTCTTAGTGAAATATTAACATCACAGCGCATAGAACCTTCTTCCATTTTTGCGTCACTTACTTCTGTAAACAAGAAGATTTGACGCAGTTTTTCTAAGTATGCTGCTGCTGCTTTACCTGAACGAATTGTTGGCTTGGTAACAATTTCGATAAGTGGTATACCTGCACGGTTGTAGTCTAACAGTGAGTAGTCATCAAAATGTAATTGTTTTGCGGTATCTTCTTCCATATGTAATCTTTCAATTTCTACTTCTTGAATTACATTATCCACTTCAATTGGTAAAATACCATTTCGACCAATTGGGAAGCGATCTTGAGTAATTTGGAATCCTTTTGGTAAATCAGCATAATAGTAGTTTTTACGATCAAAACGTACTAATTCATCGATATCCATATGTAATGCGTGACATACACGAAGTGCATATTCAACACCTGCTTTATTAAGACAAGGCATTGTTCCAGTCATTCCCATATCTATCATATTTATGTTTGTATTTGGAGCATGTCCAAATGATACGGGAGCACCTGAAAACATTTTTGATTTTGTTGTCAATTCACAGTGGACTTCTAGCCCAATAACGATTTCAAAATTCATTATTTTCCCTC
The DNA here is from genome assembly GCA_964369175.1 of uncultured Erysipelotrichales bacterium. Classification (GTDB taxonomy): domain Bacteria; phylum Bacillota_I; class Bacilli_A; order Erysipelotrichales; family Coprobacillaceae; genus Tannockella. The sequence continues at coordinate 36,239 of CAYJEM010000004.1, forward strand.
CCTTTTATATTGATTTTTACACCCTAGTTCTTTTTCTAGTGCATAACCTACATTTAAAACAGTTTGTTCTTCAAATAAACGTCCCATGATATTTACTGCAATTGGCATATCTTGATCAAATCCAGAAGGTATTGTTAAGCTTGGTAACCCAGCAAAGTTACCTAATATTAAATGATTTTCTAAAATTAAGTATTCACTTGAAGTACGATTATCTGATGCATCATCTAATTTTGGTGCAATGCTACCTGCATTAGGCGTTAAGATAATATCATACTCTTTATATAACTCTTGCAACTGATTAACAATTAAACGACGAACTCTTTGTGCCTGTCTAAACATTTTTTCTTGATTTTGAGTAGCTAGCGCTAAATTCCCTAAAACAAAACGTTGACGAATTGCAGCACCAAATCCCTTTGTACGCGATTCAATCATCACTTCATCAGGTGTTTTTCCATCTTCATGGTGTCCATATTTAATACCATCTAAACACGAATGATTACTTGTTGCTTCACTATTTGCGATAATTTTATAAGTCGGTACTAATGCTTTTAACAATGTTTCGTCCATAGTCACATCTTCTACTATAGCGCCTAATTGTTTACATGTATCAACTACTTTTGTAAAGTTATCTTTAATTGTATTATTTTTAACTTCATCAACAACTGGTTTTAAAACACCAATTTTCAACTTTGAAATGTCACTATTTAATTCATTATAGTATGCCGGAACTGGAAGTTGACTTGATGTCATATCACGATCATCTCTACCAGCAATCGCTTCTAATATAATTGCACAATCACCAACTGTTCTAGTAAATGTACCTACTGTATCTAAACTTGAAGCATAAGGAATAACTCCAAAACGAGAAATTCTTCCCCATGTCGGTTTAAACCCAACAATTCCACAATATCCTGCTGGTTTACGAATCGAATCACCAGTATCACTACCTAAGGCAAATGGTACTGCCCCACTAGCAACAATTGCAGCTGAGCCACCCGATGAACCTCCACTAATTCTTGTCGTATCATATGGATTTAACACTGGACCAGTGAGTGCACTTTTATTTGTTCCCCCCATCGCTAGTTCGTCTAAACTTGCTTTAGCAACTAAACACATTCCTGCTTCTTCCAATTTTTCAATAACCGTTGCACTATATACTGGTACATAATCAACTAACATTCTACTAGATGCTGAAGTTATAATTCCTTTGGTATTATAGTTATCTTTGGCAACATATGGAATTGATAAAAGCATTGAATTATTACCATTTGATTTTAAATCACTAATTGCTTTTTCTTTTGTGATATTTGTTAATGCATTAATTCTCTTTTGTTGAATTTCAAGTTCTTCAAAAAGATATGTGTAATAATCTTCAATATGAACTTTCCCTTCCTTGATTTCTTGTTGAAGTGTTTCAATTGTTTTTGCTTCCATTATCCCACCACCTTTGGTACTTTAATTTGATTTTGTAAAACTGTTTTAGTATTTTTTAATGCTTCTTTTGTTTCAATGACACAGTTACCTTCATCCTCACGTAAAAATGATGTTTCAATTTCATAAGGATAAGCCATAGGTTCTACCCCTGTCGTATCAATTTGCTCTAATACTTCAACATGTTTTAAAAACACATGATATTCATCTATAAATCCAGGCATTTCACCCTCTGATATTTTAAACATTGTTTTTAATGCTAGTTCTTCTAGCAATTCTTTATCTTTATTCATACCTTCTCCTTAATATATCATCGAACTAATGGCATCTTTGCCACGCTCTTTAATTATAATTGCTTCAAGTTGATCTTGAGACTCAATTGTTACCGTTATTGGTACTGGCGTTGAAAAACGACTATTTACCTCACTTGTAGCAATTGATACAATTGCTTCAAGTTCAACATAGGTTTTTACATTTGCAGTAATTTTTATGTTTAATGATGTCAATTTATCATCATTATAACGACCATATCCAACTGCCCCAACTGATTCAACAGCATTCTCTTTTAATGCATTTTTGAATTGTGAAAATTCACTTGATGTAATTGGGTCAATTTGTTCTGCCTCACTACTTGTAAATATAACTTGTGAATAATTCACACTAGTTACTTCACCAAATGTTCCATTACTAAATGATTGATAAATATAACTCCCACTATTCTTAGATTCATCAGGATCCGTTGATAAATATACACCTATAACAATTGGTACATTTTTTAGACTAGCATAACGTTCATCTTCTTGGATATATTTGTATAATGTTTCCATTGCATTTTTAGAAAAACTTTCAATATATCCATCGCTAAGTGTTTCTTCTACACGTGAATATGAACCATCATCATTTCTTTTTAATGGATCTAAAACAATCGCAAACGATGCTCCACTTAATGCATATTGATCATCCACTCTTTTATAGAAATCAAGTTCATACACTGAACTTGTCATAATTACATTTGTTAATCCATCTATTTGTTCATCTTTTCCTGGTTGCAAAGAGTATGGTAGTTCATCTGTTTTCCATAATAATAAATCATCTTGGATATCTCCATATTCCATCATTTGCCCATCAGACATATAATATTCATCTGTTGAAAAATGCTTTTGTGACATAATTTCTAATTCACGTGAAATTGTTTGAAAATCATTTGTACCAACTGTTCCAGTGTAATATTCATTTCTTCCAGTATTTGGTTCAAATTGAACAATTGGATAATATGCATCACTAATTCCTTGATGACTTGCACTTTGTGATTCGATAATATCTGTTGGATTGCTTGTTTGAGTGCTACAACCACTAATTAATACGATTATTAGTAATATAATACTTACTTTTTTCATGGTTATCCTCCAATCATTTCTTGTAATGTAGCTTCATCTATAACTGTTACTCCTAATGAACTAGCTTTTGTAAGTTTACTACCAGCAGCTTCTCCTGCTAGTAAATAGTCCGTCTTTTTAGAAACTGATCCTGAAACCTTTCCACCGTGTAATTCAATAAGATTAGCAGCATCTTTTCTTGATAAAGAAGGTAATGTCCCAGTAACAACAAATGTTTTACCTTCAAACACAAGGCTACCACCTTTTGCTACCTCGATATCCAAACGTAAACCACTGTTAACTAATGAATCAATAATATCGCGATTTTGTTGATCATGAAAGTATTCATAGATTGCCCTAGCACTTGTTATTCCAATATCTTGAACTTCTTGCAACTCTTCAATTGTAGCATCCATAATTTGAACTATTGAACCATAATGTTTTAATAACCCTTTTGCAGCAGCTTTTCCAATATTAGGAATTCCTAAACTTGTAAGTAATTTTGTACCATCATTTTGCTTTGATTGTTCAATCGCCTGTAAGAGATTATCTGTTGACTTTACAAGTCCAATAACTCTTTTATCAAGTAATTGTTGTCTTTTACTTCCTAGTGTATATATATCATTAATCTCTTTAATATAACCACCATTTACTAGTGCTTCAATATATGCAATTCCAAAACCTTTAATATCCATACCATCTCGTGATACAAAGTTTACTAAATTACGAATTCTTTTTGATGGGCAATGTGGGTTTACACATTTCATATCAGCATTATCTTCTTCTTTTACCGTAGGCTGATTACATGTTGGACAAGTACTAGGTAATTTATATGGTAAACTGTTTTGTTTTCTTTTATCTTTAATTACTGTTTTTATTTTAGGAATAATTTCTCCAGATTTATATACAACAATTGTATCACCAATACGAATATCTAAATCATCTATAAAGTCTTGGTTATGTAATGTCGCTCTAGAAACAGTTGTACCACATAGACGAATTGGTTCAAAGATTGCTGTTGGAGTAATTCTACCGGTTCTACCTACCGATAATTCTATTTCATTTAATATTGTTTCTTTTTCTTCGGGTGGGTATTTATAAGCAACTGCCCATCGCGGGGCTTTGGATGTTTGCCCTAGTAATTCTCTTTGCTTATAATCATTAACCTTAATAACTGCACCATCAATATCAAACCCCAAGGTTTCACGTAAATCACCAATCCAGTCAATTGCATCAACAACTTCACTAGCACTATAACATACCTTATAATGATCAATAATGCGAATACCTAATTCTTGTAAATATTTATATCCTTCTAAGTGACTTGTAATAGTTTTTCCTTTAATATCTTGGATATTAAAAACAAACATAGAAAGTTCACGTTCCTTTGTAATTCCAGAATCTAATTGTCGAAGTGTTCCAGCTGCACAGTTACGTGGATTTGCAAATAGCTTCTTTCCTAATATTTCTTGTCTAGCATTCGTTTTTTCAAATGATTCATTTGACATAAATACTTCACCGCGAACTTCTAAATATTCTACTGGTTGATGAAGTTTTTTCTTAACGTCCTTTATCACTTTTACATTTGTCGTAACATCTTCTCCTTGAAGTACCCCATCACCGCGCGTTACTCCCAAATCTAAGTTACCATCAACATAACGTAAAGAAACAGAAAGACCATCAACTTTTACTTCAACAACAAATGTAGGATTATTCAGTTTTAATTGCATTTCTTCAACAAAAGCAATAACTTCTTCTTTACTAAATACATCTTGCAAAGATAGCATTGGTACATTATGACTAACTAGTACACCAGCTTTTCTTTTGGCACTACCACCGATTTTTTTTGTTGGTGAGTTTTCTGTAACAAATTGTGGATGTTGTTTTTCCATTGTTTTTAATTCATTCATCATCATATCATATTGATAATCTGATATTTCTGGATCATCTTGATTATAATAACGATCACTGTGATATTGTATTGTTTTTACTAATTCTTCATACTTATTTTTATCATCCATCACTTTGTCCTCCAATGTTTTAAATACTTATGACATTATACCAAAAATACGTTCCTATTTAAATAAAAATATACCCCATATTATAACAAATAATCCCAACATTTTTACATGTTAGGATGTTAATTTTTTTATAGATTGATGACTTTTCATCAATGTCTTAATACCGTGAGGCATTGAAAATGCAATATCAAGGGTATCCGTAGAAACCTTAACAATAACACCTTTTTTAAAAACATCATGTTCAACATAATCACCAATCGTAAAGTCAGTTATTTGATTATCACCAACAAGATCATCCTTAATTATAGAAGGAATATAATCACTTGTTTTAAAACGTGGTTTTACACCATAATGTTTAACTCCATCAGTACCTATTTCATCAATAAAACGACTTGTTAACTTTTGTGAATTGGTTACAAAACTAAATCCCCCTGAATCAGTTAAAAACAACTGTTTTCTAGCTCGTGTAAACGCAACATAAGCAAGTCTTCGTTCTTCTTCTAAGCCAACTTCACCATCTTCACTCATAGCACGCATACTTGGAAATACACCTTCGCTCAAACCAACAACAAAAACATAATCGCTTTCTAGTCCTTTAGCCATATGTATCGACATCAAACTAACATATTGTCCATCATCAACTTTATCATTATCTGTATATAAAGCAATGTCTTGTAAATAATTTTCAATAGTTGATGTTTCAGGGTTTTCCTTACAATATTGATTAATAGCATTTTCTAGCTCACGGATATTATCTATGCGGTTTTCTTCAACATCATTTTTCAACATTTCCATATATCCGACATCTTCCATTAGTTCCATAAACATTTCATGTAACGGTTTTGTTGACAAACGCGCCTTTTGAATTGCCTGTACAAAAGTCTTAAGCTCTCTTCTTGCTTTTGTAGAAAGTTTAATTTCATGACTATGGAAACTTACTGCATCGTACATATCAATTCCATATTGTAATGAAAGCAATGTGATATTTTCTAATGTTTTAGCTCCGATACCTCTGCCAGGGGTATTAACGACTCTTTCAAAAGCTATATCATCTTGAAATGCAACTACTCGTAAATAACATAAAGCATCTTTAATTTCTTTACGACTAAAAAACTTCAATCCGCCAAAGATACGATAATCGATTTGGCTTTTAATTAATGCTTGTTCGATTGGTCTTGAAAGGTAATTTGCACGATACAAAATTAAAAAATCACGATAATTTACACCATCTATTTTGCTAATGATTTCTTCAATACGATTACAAATATACTGTGCTTCACTAGCTTCATCAGTAGCTACGTAATGAACAACTTGACTTCCGCCAGGCTCTGTTGTATACAAGTCTTTTTCAAGCCTGTTTGTGTTTTTTCGAATTAATGAATTAGATATTGATAAAATATTATTCGTTGAACGATAATTCCTGTCTAATATAACCGTATTCGTATTTGGATAATCTTTTTCAAAATCCAAAATATAATTTACATCAGCTCCTCTAAAGCTATAAATCGTTTGATCGGGGTCACCAACGACACAAGTAATTGCATATGCTGACAACATCTGTACTAAACGATATTCAATATCACCTACATCTTGAAATTCATCAACATGAATATACTGAAAACGGTATTGCCATTTTTCAAGTATATCTGGATGATTTTCAAATATTTCTACTGCTTTTAGTAATAAATCATCAAAATCTAGCATGAATTTTTTTTGTTGTTCTTCGATATATTTACCATAAACGATTGCTTTTTTCATTTCACCTTGAAAAGCACCAGCTAATTCTAATGCTCTTTGAGGATTGATATGTGACATCTTATACACACTTATTGTATGTAACATACTTTTTAAAGAAACTGCTTTAGTATCCATTTCTACTTCTTTATATATCTTCTTTAACAAAGCTTTTTGATCTTCATCATCCATTATAATAAAGCTATTTGGATATCCTAAAACTCGAATATGTTGACGTAATATACGTACACATAATGAATGAATTGTACAAACAAGGGTTCCTGTCCCTTGAATACCTAACACTTCTTGAATTCTTTCTTTCATTTCATTAGCTGCTTTATTTGTAAATGTAATTGCTAGAATCTTTCTAGGATCAATTCCAGCATTTTGTATTAAATAAGCAATCCGATATGTAACCACTCTTGTTTTTCCCGAACCAGCCCCAGCAATAATACGTAAGTGACTATCTAAATAAGTTGCTGCTTTATATTGGTTTTCATTTAATAATTTTTTTAAATCCATGTCTCCACCTCTTGTTTATCTATTATAGCATAGTTAACTAATTGTTGCTTAAAATCTTTATGTATTTATCACCAAAAAAAAGGAGCCTAGTAGCTCCTATTTTACCATTGATGTGATTTACCTATAATATCAGTTATATTTTCAATATTCATCTCATCTAGAATCTCATTCATCTCTTCAATAATGTTTTTACAAGCACATGGATCTACTAGGTTTTGACATCCTACTGCTACAGCACTTGCTCCGGCCATCATCATTTCAATAGCATCACGACCATTTGAAATTCCACCCATACCAATTACAGGAATAGAAACTGCATTTGTCACTTGATATACCATACGAAGAGCAACTGGCAAGATTGCTGGTCCTGAATATCCTCCTGTTTTATTTGCGATAATTGGTTTTCCTGTTCTTAAATCAAAACGCATCCCAATTAATGTATTAATCATAGTAATACCATCAGCACCACCTTCTTCAACAGCTTTCGCCATTGCCACAATATCTGTAACATTAGGTGATAACTTAATATATACTGGCACCTTACTTACTGCTTTAATTGCTTGTACAAGTTCTTTAGCCATTGATGGATCTGTTCCAAACTGAATACCACCAGCTTTTACATTTGGACATGAAATATTAATTTCCAATGCTCCTACCATATCATGTGTTGATATACGCGCAGCACATTCTACATAATCTTCAAAACAGCTTCCAGCAACATTTGCGATTACTTTGTGTTTATAAAACATACGTAATTTTTCAAGTTCTTCATTCATAACTGCATCTACACCAGGATTTTGTAACCCAATAGCGTTTAACATTCCCGCAGGCCCTTCTGCAATACGTGGTAACGGGTTTCCAAAACGTGGTTCTACTGTTGTTCCTTTTAACATAATTGACCCAAGTACATTAATATCATAAAAACGCACAAACTCATAACCAAAACCAAATGTCCCACTTGCAGGAATTACAGGATTATTCATATCTAATCCAGGTAAATTTACTTTTAAATTAGCCATTTACAATTACCTCCTCTACTTCTAAAATAGGTCCTTCAACACAAATTCTTTTATACGGTCTTGTTTTAACTTTACATGAACATCCCATACATGCTCCAAAACCACATCCCATTCTCGCTTCAAATGATAATTGTCCGTTTGTAGGATATGCTAGCGCTAATGCATCTAACATTCTTTCTGGACCACATGCATAATAGTAATCAAATGTAATATTATTTTCATTAATAACATCTATTACTGTTCCTTTATAACCTTGGCTTCCATCCATTGTAGCAACATAAGTTTCACCAATTTCTTCAAATTTTTCTACATAGAAAACATCTTTTTTACTCCCAAAACCTAGTACTGTAATTACTTCAACACCTTTTTCTTTAAGTTGTTTTGCAAGTTCATACATTGGTGGTGTTCCAAGTCCACCACCAATTAATAACGCTTTATTGCTATCCATTAATGTAAATCCATTACCAAGTCCAATTAAACAATCAATTGAACTACCAACTTCTTTGTCTCTCAATAATTTTGTACCTGTCCCAACAACTTTAAATACTGTTGTTAATGTAGTATCATCATATGCACTAATTGACATTGGACGACGAAGATATGGTTCTAAACTTTCATTATGTATTTTCATATTAATGAATTGTCCAGGTGTACGAATACAAGAAACACCTTTTCCTTCTAATACCATTTCATACACGTCATCAGCAATCTTCGTTAAGCTTTTAATTTTTAAATTATCTTGATAATTATTCATAGTTTCCTCCTATAATTTAGTAACAACACCATCCAAAATGTGGTATGTAACCATACCTTTACACTCTACACCTAAAAATGGTGTATTAGATGATTTTGATTTACAGTTTTCTTTAGTGATTGTAAATTTTTTGTTTGTATCAATAATGCATAGGTTTGCTTTTTTACCAATTTCAAATTGGTGTTCTAAACCTATTACTTTTGCTGGATTATCAGCCATACATGTAAGTACCTTTTCTAAAGGAACAAGCCCTTTATCAACAATATAGGTATTCATTAAACTAAATGCATGTTGATTTCCTATAATTCCAAACGGTGCTTTATCAATTGGTTGATTTTTTTCTTCTTCACTATGTGGTGCATGATCAGTTGCGATAACTGTAACTACATCATTATTGATTCCTTCAATAATTGCATCTAAGTCTTCCTTGCTTCGTAGTGGAGGATTCATTTTATAATTAGGATTGCAGTCTTTAATATTTTCATCCGTTAAGATAATGTGATGAGGACATACTTCACCAGTTGCTTTAACCCCTTTTAATCTAGCTTGTTGCAACGCCGCTACTGTTTCTTTTGTAGATATATGACATATATGATAACGATTACCAATCTCTTCTACCATTTTTAAATCACGAACAGCATGATTATATTCTGAGGCATTATTAATACCAACTAAATTATTATCATGTGCATATTTGCCATCATGGATACATGCGCCTGGTTGTAATTCTTCTTCATCTTCACAATGTGCTACAATAATACTATCATTAACTTTTGCTGCTTTCATGGCTGCTTCCATCATACTTGCGTCTTGAACTCCACGGCCATCATCTGAAAAACCAACAACAATGTCATGTTTATTATTTTTTTCAAAATCAACCATTTCTTTTCCAGCAAGTCCTTTTGTGATAGCACTATATGTATATGTGTGAACAAGTGCATCTTTTTGTACACGCCCACCAAAGTCGGCAATTGTATCAACATTATCCATACATGGCAACGTGTTTGCCATGGCTACAAGGTGGGTATACCCACCATATTTTGCACTTAAGGTTCCAGTTGCAATTGTTTCTTTATGTTCAAACCCTGGTTCTCGTAAATGAACATGGATATCAACAAATCCTAGTGTAACTATTTGATTGCTTGCATCAATAATCTGTCCTTGGTCGCACGCATCACTAGTAATATCAGTGATTGTATCACCTTCAATTACTACATCTAAATCTTGAAATTTTCCTTGATAAAATACTTTACCATTTTTTATAACTGTTTTTTGCATATGATACCTCCTAATTTCATCATAACACAATGTATGTACTTCGTAAAAAAGATAAGACCTTTTGCCTTATCTATCATTGAATTTCTTTTTTAATGCTACTTCAACACACCTCGGTACTAAACCACTAACACAATGATTATGGCTCGCAATTTCTTTTACAGATGAAGAAGAAATAAATGAGTGATTTGGTTTTGTCATTAAAAACACCATATCTACTTCGTCATCAATATATTGATTTGAAAAAGCTAATTGTAACTCGTATTCAAAATCCATTGTTGCTCTAAGGCCTCTAACAAGGACATTTGCACCAACTTCTTTAGCATAATTAACAGCTAAACTGTCACTGTGGCTAACAAGGACATTACTTATATGTTTGGTACTTTCTTGAAGTAAACAAATACGTTCATCAATAGAAAATAATCCTGTTTTTTTAGGGTTCGCAAAGATTGTTACATGTAAGATGTCATACATTTTACTTGCTCTTTGGATTATATCAATATGTCCATTAGTTACAGGGTCAAACGTTCCTGCATATACCGCGATTTTTGATTTCATATATACCTCTTTTATGTCTTATTTTAACCATTAACATTATAGTACGAACGATTATTGTAGTCAATTTATTAATTATCTTTTTGATATGTATAAATATATAATTTAGTAATACCATAAGTAACTTCCTTTATACATACTAATTGTTCTATATTTATAATTGCCTGTTCTTTTGCTTCTTCAACAACGATGGTTGCCCTATCATGTAACATATTGTTATCAACTAGAAATGGCAATACATAGTCACAATACCCATTACCATATGGTGGATCTAAAAAAATATAATCAAATTGGACACCTTTTTTTAAAAAAGATTGTAATGCTTTTTTATAATCCATCTTATATATATGGCTATTTTCAATCTTTAACATTGAAACATTTTCTTTAATGACTTTATATGCTTCAAATTGACTATCTACACTGTAAAGACTAGTACACCCTCTAGACATTGCTTCGATTCCTAGTCCACCACTACCACCAAATAAATCTAATACTGTTCCACCATCAAAAAAAGGACCAATCATATTAAATAAGTTTTCCTTATTTCTATCTGTTGTTGGTCTTGTTTTATTTGACTTTACACTTTTTAATGCTCTACTTTTATAAATTCCAGCTATTACTCGCATAAATTCTCCTATATTGTATATAGCGAAATAGGCAATTCTTTACTTATATCTTTATATACAATTTCATTAATCGTTTCTAAATATTGTTGTAATTGATGGTATGCGTGATAGTATTCTTGAATCTCTTGATATTTAGCTAACTCTTTTTTTGTTGTTTGCACTGCTTTTTTTAATTCTTCTTTGTCACCATATCCATCTTGATACACACTTAAAGCATCTTGGTATCTTTGCATTACTAAGATTACTTTAGGATTTGTTAAAGCTATTTCTTTTTCTTTTAACGCTACGTAACGTTTATCTTTTTTTATACTGTCAACTAAATCATTTATTAATTCTTCCATGTATTCTCCTACATAAGCATATCTAACATTTTAACAATCATCGCAACTTTTTCTACTTTTGAGATAAATGTTTGATTTGTTTCTTCATTATAAATATGTTGTAAATCTTTGATTTTTTCTGGATATCTTGAAATCATAATATACCAGTCAGGATGAAATCTCATATATTGTAATAATTGATTATTCATCATACCACTTACCTGTTTTTGGTGGTGGTGTATCTGCTTTTGGAGCTAACAGCGTTGATAACATTGTTAGCACCTTTTCAGCAGATGTTAAAGTTTGACCAACTGTTTGCATATCTATATTTTTTACAATATCCAGTAAAGTTATAATATTTAAATTTTGACTTTGATTCTTATAAGGTTTCCAAAAATCATCTTCTTCACCATATAAAATATATGTTTCATATAATTGTTGCCAACTATATTTATCATTTAAAACATCTTCTTTAATTGCTGGAATTGTTGTAATGAATTTTTTGAATTCTTCTATCTTTGACATAGTATCACCTACTATAGTCTATGTTCAATTTAAAAATATGTTACAATTGTCGACGATTATACTCACGAATAATTGCTTGACCTATACCTATGGCAAGCAATGCTGAAAGCGTTGAAGAACCCCCATATGATATTAGCAATAACGGTACCCCCGTCATTGGAATAAGTCCTGATATTCCACCTAAATTAATAAGTACATGCATAAAGAAATAGGTTGCAATACCAAATAAAATCATTCTTCCTGTATCGTTATCAATTACTTGAGCATACTTTAAAAATTTAAAAATAATTACACACATTGGTACAATAATTAAAACCAACCCTAAAATACCAAGCTCTTCATATACAATAGCACCGATAAAGTCATTATGCGCTTCTGGTATATATCCAAACTTTTGTGTTGAACCACCTAAACCAGAACCAAATAATGTACCGTTTGCAAATGCAATTAACGAGTTAACAAGTTGGTAACTGGCCTGATAAGGATCAGCTAATGGATCTAGCCATGATGAAATACGACTCATTTGATATGGTTCCAAAAGTCCTGTTACAATTGCAAAAAAACCAACAAAACCAACGATTCCGACACCTACCCAAATAATTAATTTGTATTTTCGGTAATATGGATTCGGGGTAACTAAGAATAGTGAACCACAAATTGCAAGTAAAATAATTGTCGTTCCTAAGTCGTTTTGAACAACGATTCCAACAAAAGCGACAACCATCACAAGTAATGCTGGTTTTCCTAATGATTCCCATAATTTTCTTGTATAAAACTTATCTCGATGTTTATCATCTGAAAATTTTGGTTTGATAAAACTTTTATCTACTTGTGTTAAAAAATAAGCTAAGATACATATCATAGCAATTTTCATAAACTCTGCAGGTTGAATTGTAAACCCTCCAGGTAAACGAATCCATGCATAAGCTCCTTTTGTATACCAAAGTCTACATAAAAACATCAATCCTAGCATAATAAAATATAAAAACATACACACTCGATATGTTAGCCATCGCACTTTAAACAATCTAGTAAAAAAAGTCATCGCGATAACGCCAATAACAACATACCCACCTTGTACTAACATATTACGTATTGATTGCAATACTGATTCGTCTGATGTTGCCTCTCCAATAGACGCTGAACCTATCATAACAATTCCAAGTATTGCTAAAACCATTACACTAAAGTAAATGGAAATGTCCCCTCCTTTAGAGTTTTTAAATATTCCTAAAAGTTTATTCATGATCAACACCTACAATTTGATAAAATCTGTATCTTTAGATTTTTTAAAAACTTGATAGATTGAATACCCCGAGGCATCAAAAAATGCTTTATCTAATTGTTTTTCTAAACTCTTAGAATCTACAATTTCTTTAAATGCACGATATGCTTCCATAAATACTTCTTTTTCAATTCCATCTTCATACGCCTGTTCAACTGCATTATATAATCCAATAACTGTAATAATTTCTTCTGTATTCCACGTTTCATCTAACGGATAATTATATTCCATATATTCCACCTCAATTTCTAATCCATTATATCTTATTTTGAAAAAAAAATAAATCTTTATAGGCAAGTTTCCTTACATAAAATATATTTTAACATAGGATAAGGTGTAAGGAGGGAAAACAAATGAACTGTGGATATAATTACAATGGCTGTGGTTGCCAAAACTATGGACAAGGTTGTTTAAATCAAGGATGTGTTACAAATCCATTTGGATGCGGAGGCTGTGGTTATCAAGTAAATGGTTGCGGTACTGGTAATAGTTGGTTTGCAATCGTATTAGTTGTCTTCTTATTATTAATTATTTGCGGATGCTCACGTTTTCGTGGGTAAATAATACTTGTCTGTCACCTTGGATGTGTTATAATACATTCGAGGTGATTAAACAATGATTTTAATGAAAGATATTATTGAAGATAATAATCCAAAGATAAGAGAGATTTCAAAAGAAGTAGAACTTCCTTTGAATGATGAAGATAAACAATTGATTCTAGACATGCATGAATTCTTAGTTAATTCACAAGACGAAAACATTTCGAAAAAATATGATTTACGACCAGCAGTTGGAATTGCAGCAATTCAACTTGGAATTCCTAAAAGAATGTGTGCAATTCGTGTATGCGACTATGACGATAATGGTAATGTAGTAAGTAGTGAGGACTATGGATTAGTAAATCCTCGTATTATTTCATATACGCAAAAGCCTTCTTGTCTCCGTGATGGTGAAGGTTGTTTATCAGTAAATAGGAATGTATCTGGTCTAGTTAAGAGACATGCTAAGATAACAGTTGAAGCATACGATGTACTTCAAGATAAAATTGTTACAATTGTTGCTCGAGGATTTTTATCTATTTGCATGCAGCACGAACTTGATCATTTAGACGGTATTTTATTTTATGATCATATTAACTTAGAAAATCCATTGCAACCAATTGAAAATGCAATGATAATTGACTAGAGAAATAAGTTTACTTATTTCTCTTTCTACTTGAGGAGGTATTTCATTGAAAAAATATTTTTTATCTTTAGATTCTAATACTAAAAGATACTTATTATTAGGTATTGTTCCTTTGTATTTTTTTATTGTTGGGCTATTTGTCCAACCATTTGGAGAAATAATTGATGGATTATATAAAATTATGATTGAACCAGACTTGTTAATTACTGATTATATAGTAATTGGCGGCATTGGGGCAACTCTTATTAATTCTAGTGTACTTACGGCCATTAGTATCTGGTTACTTTATAAACTAGATATGAAATTTGATGGCCATACAATCACTGCTGCATTTTTAATGCTTGGTTTTTCACTGTTTGGTAAAAATTTAGTAAATGTGTGGACTATTCTTTTTGGTGTATGGTTATATGCATGGTATCACAAAACACCTGTCAAGAAGGTAATCTTAATTGGTTTTTATGGGACATGTCTATCACCAATTATTACTCAAATACTTCAAATAGGGTCCATGCCAGCACCAGTATTATTTATTTTAAGTATATTTATTGGGACATTTATCGGTTTTATATTACCGCCATTATCATCCCATCTATACTCGACACACCGTGGATTTTCCTTGTATAATGTTGGTTTTGCAGCTGGGATTATTTCAACTGTTATCGCTTCTGTAATGAAAGGTTTTGGGATTGAAACTCAGTCAAGATTACTATGGTCTACTGGAAATAATACTTTGTTTTTGATTTTGTTATCTATTTTCTTTGGATTATTAATTTTATTTGGATTACGTAAGGATAATCGTGGAATTGTTAACTACTTAAAGATATTAGTTAGATCTGGGGTTAATGCTCCTGATTTTTATACTACAATTGGTAAACGAGCAACATACATAAACATGGGCGTTAATGGTCTTTTTTCGACTATTTTCGTAGTAGCTGTTGGGGGTGATTTAAATGGTCCGACGATTGGTGGAATCTTTACTATTGTTGGTTTTAGTTCAACTGGTAAACATATTTTAAACATTACTCCAATTATGCTTGGCGTTTTACTTGCAAGTTTCTTTAAGACATGGCATATTAGTGAGCCAGGACCAATGATTACCTTATTATTTTCAACAACATTAGCTCCTATTGCAGGACGATATGGTTTTGTAATTGGGGTTCTTGCTGGGTTTATTCATTCATCTGTAGCATTAAACATTGGTATTTTATATGATGGTTTAAATCTATATAATAATGGTTTTGCAGGTGGAATGGTTGCAGGATTTATGGTACCTATTATTCTATCGTTCTATGATCGATATGACCGAATTAAAAAGGCTATATAATAAAAACGATGTATTATTAATACATCGTTTTTCTATGCCTATTTATTGTTTTTTTATGGTTTCTAGCATATGATTTATAACTGCATGTTCATAATTGCTACCAATAATGTTTTTAGCAACTTCTATTGCTTTCTTACTACCATTACTAGGGGCATATGAATGTTTGAAATCACGTAACATTTCTAAATCATTACCACCATCACCATATACAGCCACTTCATCACTTTCTAATTGCAAGTGTTTTGTAAGTACTTGTAATGAATTTGATTTATTGACATTCTTGCTTGTTATTTCATATACTCCTTTTGAAAAAGGTGCATTTTCTAATTGGTCACTATGTTCTTTTAAAAACTTTTCCAATGCTTCAATATGCATTTCTTGTACATGACGACAATTTACTTTTAATATTTTTTTTGAAAGAATTTCTTCATCCGTTGTTTTATATACATGATTCGTTAAATAAATACCATATAAAAAACTAGGTATCAATTTAAACTTGGAACTATAACTACGAATCGTACGAACATGCTTCGCTTTTGAAAAGCGAATATATGTTTTATCTTTACTACTGCATTCTAAATCAAGTTCTGGAAATGTTGTTAGTAATTTTTTTAATACATCGATATGTATCGGGTATTCTTTAATAAGATTGCCATGATTATCCTTTATTATCGCACCGTTCATAGCAACTACAAATACTTTACGACTTTTCAAAAAACGTTTAATTTCAACTGGTCTCATTGTTCTTCCAGTTGCCACTGAAACATAATACCCTTCACTAATTAATTTATCAATACCACTTATTATCACCTTATCACTTGTGTGATAACGGTTAAATAATGTTCCATCTAAATCACTAGCAAACAACTTAATCATTACTTACCTCTCCATTCTTTGATACTAATACATAATTATTTGGTAACTCTTCTTCATGCAACTGTTCATCCACATTTGATATTACTGCATCAAATTCATCACTACTAATAAAACTACAAAAACCTTTTACCTTACTTTTTGAAGAATCAATTAATAGATACTTCTTTAATGCTTGTTGCATAGCTTTTTGTTTAACTGCCATTGTGTCCATTTCAACAGTATACACAAGTCGTTTATGTAAATCAACTCCTGTACAACTAATAAAGGCATAATCAAAGTTAAATCGTTCTAATTGATTTAACGCCATTGGTCCAACTGCCATACTATACTCTGGTATATATTTCCCACCAATTGAAAATAATTCAATATTTGGCGGAATATCCATTTGTGTAATTAAAGCACTATGAGTTACTACTTTAACTCTTTTATTATTAAGATAATGCATCATTTTAACAATACTTGTACCACCATCTAAAAAGATACAATCCCCATCTTTAACATAAGATGCTGCCTTTTTACATACAATATCCTTTTCGTATGTAGATATATTTTCACGATTACTCATTTTCAACTCATTTGTTTTTGATAAAATCGAATCCTGATTTATACTTTTTGCTCCCCCATGAACACGAATTAGTAATCCTGACTTTTCCAATTCTTCACAATCACGACGAATTGTTGTTTGTGTTACTTCTAAAACATCTGCTAAATCTTTTGTAGATTGAAACCCCTTTTCATTAGTCATCGCTACAATTCTAGAAAATCTTTCACTCGCTATCATTTTGATGTGTTCCCCCAATTTATTATAATATTGTGTATATTATATCATAAATATACTAAATGTCCCTTTTTAAACATTCTTTTTGTAAAAAAAAGTCCTCATGGACTTTTAATAATTATCAGTTGACACAGTATCATCAATACCTAAAACAACTGGTACTGATTTATATCCTACTCCCATACGATCAATATTCATATCTATTAACTGTAAGAAATGTTCTCTTGTACGAATACATCCACTTCCTTTTACTTTACACGCTCCTGCTACAACTTCTTGCATTACTTCTATAATTTCTGGTGTTGCCCCATGAGATTCAAATCCTGTTAAAAATCCAGTACTTGTTTTTACAAAATCAACACCTACTTCTTTTGAAATTTGACACATTTTTTTAACTTGTTCTACATTTAATGCATCAGTTTCAAAAATCACTTTAAGTTCTTTTCCGTATTTATGAGCAGTTTCAACACATGCTTTTAAGTCTGCTTTTACATCTTCGTATAAACCACTACGGATTTTACCAAAGTTTGCAACTATATCAATTTCTTTTACACTATCATATTTTGCTACTGCTTCTAATTGTTTCACTCTTGACTCTGTTGAACTTGTTCCAAAAGGGAAGTCACATACTGGACATAATGTTGTTACACTTCCTTCAACATATGGTGTACATAATTCAATATTTACTGGATTAATACAAATTGTTGCACATTTTAATGCCACTCCATCTTTTGTTAATTCAATGATTTCTTCATCAGTGAATTCTGGTTTTAATACTGAATAGTCAATATAACCTGCTAATTGTTCTACGCTCATTTCACTTGCTTTTATAATATTTGTCATCATAAATACCTCCTACACACACTATACATCATAAATGTTCGTTTGTAAACATAAAATGTTCGTAAATGTTTGTTTAAGATGGGATGTTTCTGATTTCACAATCTGTTATTACAATATGAAGCCACTTATATATGTCTTCTAACTCTTTTAGTGAATATTTGGCAGGTATACATGCTAAATATTGATTGTCATTATGTATTTGAAAGGAAATGAGTTTAACTTTTTGATCTGAGAAATAGTTTAATAATTTTGTAGGATCTATACCTTCACCACTTAAATATTCTTTTATGAATTTTGCCTCAATTAACACACCAATAATAACCCTTGCTATAAAAGTAGCATGGTAGTAACTATCATAATAATCTTGAGAATCTTTGAAAAAGTAATAACTTTGGTACATTTTACAAAACATATCAGGTCTCATTGCATAATAGTGGTAAGACATTGTTTCAACATAAGTATTGAGCTTTTCAGGTAATACTCTAGTTAACATTTTAATTCCCGCCTTTTCATTATTAAACAACGCATAATTCAAGTATACATCAAATTTAAATACAACTTCTGTTGTTTCTTCTTCTTTTTGAATAGCACTTCCTTTTATAAAAAATCTTGCCATATCATCTTTAAATGAAATTAGCTCGACTTGTATTTTTTTTGGTATAAAACGATTATTCAAAATAACTATTTCACCTTTAAACTGGCTTCCAACTTTTGTATAAAATCCTTCTTTTATATCACTGGGATGAAAATTTTCAAGCATAAAATATAATCCCATTTCTTTATTGTCTTCAATATTTAAATTTGTTTTTTCATGTAATCTAATTTGTAATCCTAGACAGTATGTACTACAACCTTCATTATTAACATTTGTAATACGCCAATATCCATGATCATATGTATAATTTTTTTTATAAGTTTCTGTCTTTAAAACCATTGTATCTTTCATAACTTTCCCCCCACACATTTAATAAATAGTATATCACAATATAACAAAAATCACACCATAAGGTGTGATTAATACTTTGATATATCTTCAATATAATCAATATCTGATAACTCTTTTAAAGAATTAACTTCTACTAATAATGCATCATCTTTATACTTGTTAAAGATAATACGTCCTCCTTGATCTTTTGTTAAAGAATCAAATTCATTAATAACTTCTTTAGAAAAACATGTTGGATTACCAAGTACTCCTTTACAAGTGAGACTTGCAACTTTCGGTTTATATTTTCTTGTTTTATTAATTAATTGCTTAATTGATTCACTCGAAATATATGGTTGGTCTCCGACCATAAACATATAATATGTTACATCATTTTCCTTAGTTAAAGATAATGCTTCTTTAATTGTATAAGAAAGTCCTAGGTGACTATTTTTTGATTCAATAACTTTAAATCCACATTCAATAGCTCCTTTTATAATTTCATTATATGAGCTTACAACATACACAATACATTCCTTATCAACAGCTTCTTTTAAAGAATTTAATCCATGAAGATATAATGGTTTATGATTTAATGAATACACTAATTTATTTTCTTTGAATCTTATTGAATTTCCAGATGCAAGATAATATATAACAAACATTATTTACTATTCATAGCAATATCTTCACCAGTAATTGGTAAAGTACGGTGCCAACATCCAGTTGCATTATAAATAGCATGTGCAAGTGCTGGACTTGGTGTATTAATTACAATTTCACCAATTGATTTAGCACCAAATGGTCCAGTTTCTTCATAACTACTTACAAAGTCAACACGGATATCTCCAGTTTCAATTCTTGTAGGCAATTTATATTGCATTAATGAATTTTCCGTTAATGTACCTTTTGGTGAGTACTGAATATTTTCATATAATGCCATCCCTATTCCTTGTACTAGCCCACCTTCAACTTGTACTCTTGCAAGATTTGAGTTAATTACTGTACCACAATCAACAACTGCGACATAGTCAATGATTTCAATATCGCCTGTATCTTTATCAATTTCTACTTCTACCATTCCAACCATGTATGGTGGCGGTGAAACTGGTGAAGTATGAGTTGCTGTTACTTGCAAAGGAATTGTATTACCACACATTGATTTAGTGGCTACGTCTTGAAGTGATACCTTAATATCTGTTTTTATATCGTATATATATTGCCCATCAAACGTTAATTGTTCAACGTCTACACTGTGCATACTAGCCACAATACTACAAATATTATGAGTTAACTCTTTACAGGCTTTTTCTACTGCTTTTCCAGTGACATAAGTTGTTGATGATGCATATGAGCCAGAGTCATATGGCGATATATCAGTATCTGCACCAAAAACAATTACATTATCCACACTACAGTTCATATGTTCACCAACCATCTGACCTAGGATAGTATCACAACCAGTACCCATGTCAGCAGCACCAATTAATAATGTATAGAAGCCATCATCATTTACTTTTAAAGTAACTGAACCAACGTCAACATGTGAAATACCAGAACCTTGCATTGCCATAGCAACACCGGCACTACGAATATTTCCATTTTTTTGTATTCTAGGTTTTGATCTAGTTTTCCAGTCAAATAATTCTTTTGCTTTTTCCATGCACTTATCAAGTGTACAACTAGTTGTCACTTCATTGTAGTATGCAGGCATTGTTTGCCCTTGACGAACCATGTTCTTTTCACGAATATCTACTGCATCAATATTTAATATTGATGCAAGCTCATTTACAATACTTTCTACTGCGAAGATTCCTTGCGTTGCCCCATACCCTCGGTAAGCTCCTGATGATTGAACATTTGTATAAACAACATCATATGCAAACTTATGTGCTTCTAAGTTATTATTATATAATGGAATTGATTTATGTCCTGATAGTCCAACAGTTGTTGGTCCATGCTCACCATAAGCACCAGTATTTGACAGTGTGTAAACATCAATCGCACGAATTGTACCATCATTGTTAGCACCAATTTTGACTGTGACTTCCATCTCATGTCTTGGTGAGGCAGCAATTTGTGACTCAACACGACTATAAATTATTCTTGAAGGCTTTTTTGTCATCCATGTAACAAATGCTGGATACACTTCAGCTACTATTGATTGTTTAGCACCAAAACCACCACCAATACGTGGTTTTTCAACACGAACCATTGATTTAGGAATTTCTAGAGCCGTCGCTAAAATGCGACGAGCATGAAATACAATTTGTGTTGAACTTACGACATGTAATCGTCCATAAGTATCAATTTTACAAAATGTTCTAAATGTTTCCATCATTGCTTGATTATTTGCTTTAGTATGATATGTACGTTTTAAAACCACATCACAACTATCAAACACAGCTTCAATTTCACCATTTGTCTCACTACCTGTTGCTACTAAATTACGAGCATTATCGCTACCAACATTTGCAAGTGTTTTCCATGATGATTCTGGGTGAATAAGTACCTCATTATCCAACGCATCATGTAAATCTAAAATAATTGGTAATTCATTATATGTAACTTTAATTAACTGCATGGCTGTATCTACTACATCTTCACTGTTACCAGCAATAATAGCAACTGCTTCGCCGTGGTGACGGATATGTTTATCAAGGATTAAGCGATCATAAGGACTAGGTTCTGGGTAAGTTTGCCCCGCCATTGTAAATCTTGACTGTGGTACATCTTTATATGTATAAATTGCCTCGATGCCTACTACCTTCGATGCATCTTCAACATCAATTGTATCAATCATACCATGAGCTATTGTACTACGTAACACTTTAACGACTAAACAATCTTCAGGCATAATATCTTCTACATATACTGGTTTTCCAAGTAATAATTGCATTGCATCTTTTTTAACAATTGGTTGATTAATATTCTTGTATGTTTTTGTCATAACCTTATTCTCCTTTTGTTGATTGAATATATGCAATATAGTTTTTAATTCCGCGAAGTTGTCCTGTATATCCAGAGCAACGACACAAATTCCCTGCTAAATAATCTAAAATCTCTTGATCGCTTGGATTATTATTTTCTTGTAATAATGCCATCGCATTCATAACAAATCCTGGATTACAATAACCACATTGTTCAGCCCCTTGGTTTGCAATGAATTGCACAAATCCTGTTGCTTGCTCTTGTAGTCCTTCTAATGTAGTAACATTTTTTCCATTTACTCTAGCAACTAGCATACTACATGATAACACTGGTTTATTATCTACAAAAACTGTACATAATCCACAATTACTTGTTTCACATCCACGCTTCACACTAAAACAATCATGGTTTCTTAAAAAATCAATCAGTAGACAATCACTTGAAACATCATCAATAATCTCTTTTCCATTTAAAATTAATTTAATTTCCATGACTTTCTCCTTCAAATAATTTCTTTAGTTGACGAGTTGATAAAACCGATACTAATTTACGGCGATAATCTTCGCTCCCACGATTGTTCGTTCCTACTTTAATATCTTCTACAATAGATGAAACAAATTCATCTATTGTATCAACTGTCAAATTATCTTGTTGATACACTATTGCTTTTAATGGTCTAGCTCCTATTACAACTTTATAGCTTGCACCCATATTACTCGCACAAACGGTTAATACAGGAAAATCAGTCTTTGTATTACGCTTTGACGTATATACTACTTCAACTGGTTTTTTTTCAATAATAATATTTACAAGTACATCTTTTACTAATGGTTTATCTAAAAACTCTTGCAAAGTCATAATGCCTGTATTTACAAATTCTAACTTACAGTCAAGGGCAAGTAAAAAAGTAATAACATCTGAAAAACCAAACTTACCAAAAACACTTCCACCAATAGTAGCAACATTACGGAACTGAACTCCAACAATACTTTCAACTGCATGACTTGATGCATTATTAGTATATTGTTTTAATCCTTTGTGAGTCTCAAAATCACGTAGTGATGTCATTGCTCCAATAATAAATTGATTTTCTGTTTCAA
>CAYJEM010000004.1:59743-65481 GCA_964369175.1 uncultured Erysipelotrichales bacterium
TCAAAATCACGTAGTGATGTCATTGCTCCAATAATAAATTGATTTTCTGTTTCAACAACTTTGTCAATTCCAAGACCTGACATATCAATTGCGACATTGACAGAACGATTTTGCATTTTTAGCCAAATCATTCCCCCAATAATTACATTACTTCGGTCTAACGAAAGTTCATAAGCTTCTTGCATACTTTCTACACGACGATATTCTTTTATTTTTAACAAGGTTTATCCCTCCTTTTTTATTTCATCCTTTGGCAAGCAAATATTTAAGATGATTGCAACTAATGCTGCTGGTACAATTCCTGAACCTCCAAAAATAGTACGTACAGTTTCAGGTAATTGTGTTAAAATAGCTGGGTTTGCTCCTAACCCATAACCAAGCCCTAATGCTACTGATACAATTGTCATATTACGTCCGTTAATTGGTTCTTTTGTAATTAATTGAATCCCACTAATTACAATTGAAGAGAACATAATTACAGCTGCTCCACCTAATACTGATTGAGGCATAATTGAAATGATTGCAGCTAATTTTGGGAAAAGTCCACAAAAAATCAAGAAAATTGCTCCGCATGATAATGCAAAACGATTTACGATTTTAGTAAGTGTAACTAACCCAACATTTTGACTAAAAGATGTATTTGGTAATACTCCAAATAATGCTGCAAATGATGAACCAACACCATCACAAATAACTCCACCTGCTAATTCTTTATCCGTTGCATCACGGTTCATACCACCTTCAACAACTCCTGAAATATCTCCAACTGTTTCAACAGCAGTAACAATAAACATAATAATTACTGGTACAATTGCGCGCACATCAAACACTGGCATTACTGGTAAAAATTGTGGTAGTGCAAACCAACTTGCATCAGCTACTTTTTGCCAATTTAGTGCCCATGACTTAGTATACTCAACACCATCTAACATAAACGTTGTTTCTAAAAACATTGGCATAATTGATACTAATACATATCCAAAAATAATTCCAATTAAGATACATGAATAACTTGCCATTCCTTTAAAGAAATGTTTAAATACTAAAATTACTGTAAGTACTGCAAGACCAACAAATAAGTTTTCAATTGAACCATAATCTTTGGCACTTGAACCACCACCAAATGTAGCAACCCCAACACCGATTAATGAAAGACCAATTGATAGTACAACTGTTCCAGTTACTACTGATGGGAAAAACTTACGTAATGGTTTTAATAGAAAACCAAAGAATGTTTCAAATATACCACCAATGATTGAAGCTCCCATGATTGCACCATATCCAAGGATTCCACCACCCATAATAGTGGCAACACTCTGGAAAATCCCAATAAACCCTGAACTAGTACCCATAATAATTGGCACTTTACCACCAATAGGTCCAATTGCATATAACTGCACTAATGTAACAATACCAGCGATTAACATGGCATTTTGTAATAAAGATACTTGTACTGCTAAAAATGCTTCAGCATCTCCTAAGCTTGCACAAGTTCCTGTAATAATTAAAATTGGCGTTAAGTTTCCAACAAACATCGCAAGTACGTGTTGTAATCCTAATGGGATTGCAACTTTTAATGGTAATTTACCCTCGAATTCATATGGTGATGAATATTTACTATTTTTTTTCATAATTCCTTAAACTGCTATAATATAGCCCTTTCTCTTTGTCTTTATATAAGGATAACTGTGGATATATTGTTTGTAACTTCTTTTCAATATTTTCTACATTTTCACCTTTTTTTATTTTTTCAATAATACGACCTTGATCAAATATGAATATTTCATCAAAATATTCCAATGCAAGCATTGGATCATGTAAAACAACAATCCCTATTTTCTTTTGTTGTTTTACCATTGATACTAATTTACAATATAAAGCATGTTTATTCATGTAATCTAAACTACTATCAGGTTCATCTAATAACATTATTGGTGTTTCTTGATGGAACACACGTGCTAGTTGTACTAATTGTTGTTGTCCTTTTGATAATTTATGATACTGGCTATCTAAAAGTTCTACAATTGATAAATCTTCTAACCATTCATAGTTTAGAGATACTGGTTTATCAAAAAAGCGATTTTGATATGGATATTTACCCATCTCAATAATTTCTTTTACAAGTAACCCTTCTAAACTATCAAAGCTTTGTGTCAACATAGAAATCTTTTTTGCTCTTGCTTTAATTGACAAATCAAATAAATTTATTCCATCAACTAATACACTTCCTCTACATCTTTCAATATTTTTCATCAACGCTTTTAATAAAGTACTCTTGCCACTACCATTTTTCCCGATAATTGCTATCATTGATGATTCCTTAACTTCAAAATTAACATCAAGGACAATATCTTCGTGATAACCAGCAAAAATTTCATTAGCAATAAACCTTGCCATTACGAAACACCTCGCTTTTTATACATCCAATAAAACAATATTGGACAGGCAATCATTGTAGTAAGAACACTTAGCGGTAACTCTACACCTGGTACCAAACTACGGGCTAATATATCACCAAATAATAATATTACACCACCAATCAAACTACTTGTTATTAAGAAGTACTTTGTACGACTCTTTAATACAAAATATGCAATATGGGGTGCAACCAACCCAACAAAAGAAATTACCCCAGTAATCGATAATACACTAGCAATCATAATTGTTGCAAGAATTAATACAACAACTTGAAACACTTGTACATGCATCCCTAGATACCTAGCATTATCACTACCTAATAATAATAAGCTGATTTTTTTATGCATTAACAATAAAAGTATATATGGTATAAAAGCCAATACAAATGACATCAATAATTTATCTTGAGTGACACTCGAAAGTGAACCCATCATCCAAAAATCAATTAATCCAAGCTCTCCTAAAGGATCAGCTACATATTTTAACATCATAATTCCTGCACTACAAAATGCCGATACAATTACACCTGCTAATAAATATGAAATTATCTGTTTACTTGATGAAAGTTTAACAAGTAAAAAGACAACACCTAACGTTATCATACTAGTTATAAATGCATATCCAGCAATTACAAAAGGTGCACTAATGCCACATACAATAGCAATCGCACCACCTAAACTAGCGCCTGATACGACACCTGTTAAATCTGGTGAAGCTAAGGGATTAGAAAATACGATTTGATACAATGCACCTGCTAATCCTAAAACAAGACCAACAAGTAATCCCATGATAACACGTGGTACTCGCAGATTAAAAAACACAATTTGTGTCATTTCATCAGCATTAAAAATTGAAAATATTTCGGTAATCGAAATATGATAACTACCAATTGTAAGTGAGATTATAAACAAGAATAAACATACAACCATTATGCCTAAAACATAATATTTTTTTGACATATTACTTTTCTAATAGTGATGTATCAACATCAAACCCATAAAATTCTTTATAGAAAGATTGAACATCTTTTACAAATGTTTCATGACTGTATTGATCACTATGTAATATACTTGCAAGCCACATACTTCCTAGAATTCCTGAAGGAACCGGTGAATCCCATTCCTCTAAATCTTTTGGCATTTGATATACTTGTTTATTTACTACTGCACTAACTGTTTGTAATTGAGCATCATTTAAAACATCTTCAACACTATAACTAGCACCTGCTGGTACAACAATGACTTCAGGATTTTTTGCAAGAATCGTTTCGTACGATACACTTGTCCAGTAGTCCCCATCGATATCTCCAATTGCATTTTTTCCACCTGCAAGTTCAATAATGCTATTTTGATACATTTTTGTAGTTGCTGCTTCTAAATATGAACTATTACTTGCCATATATACAGATGGCATTGAATCTCTTTTTAATGATGATAACATTTTTGTTTGCTCATCGTAATATGAAAGCAACTCATCTGCTTTGCCTTTGCTACCAGTTGCCGTAGCTATCAATGTAATCATCTCTTCTAATAATTCCTGTGATTCTGGATTAACTACAAGTACTGGTATGCCTAATTCATCAAATGATGCAACATAATCTTGTAATTTTAATGGAATAATAACAAGATCTGGATTTAAAGCAGCAATTGCTTCAACATCTATTGCCTTTGATGTTCCAACTCCTGGTTTTTCAATTAAGCTAGGATCAACAGTATGATAAATTGCTCTTGTATCTGCCTTATTTTCAAGACCAACAACTTTATCACTAATTGAAAGTGCTAACGTTGTATATGTTGAAATATAATACGCACTAACAATTTTTTGAGCAGGAGCTTCTAGAACAACTGTCCTATCTGCCTGGTCAGTTAGCGTAATGCTACTTTCTACTTGTTCATCTTCTGTTGTTTTTGTTGAACACCCAACTAGTCCAAAAGACAATGTTAATACAAGTAATAAAGTAACTGCTTTTTTGCATTTTTTTAACATTTTTTTCCCTCTAACATCTCTAATATTTTACTTCTAACACTATTTCTATCCTGCATGTCAAGATCAAATAAAATAACATCATTACGTTGTTTAATTTTTTCTAAATACTCAATATCTTCTTTTTTAATAACAATAAGAGTCCATCTTTTACTATCTAGAATTTTATTAACCATCTCTATAAATAAATGACAATGCCGTTCAAAACGTCCTAATTCATCCATTATAATGATGTCACTATTTGACAATAGTGTTGCTTTTAAACAGGAAACACCAAAAGTCTCAAAGCTACTTTCAATGCCTACATTAACATGATTTTTACACAAACTAATTCTTTTACTATAAGTTGATTCAAGATTGACCATTTTGAAACCATCAGTGCAGGCGACAGTTATAAAGCCAGTACTTGTAAACTGTGTTATTTCTAGTATTTTAGAAATCAAATATGATTTCCCACTACCTTTACTTCCAGTAATTAAAATATTCATCATTTTCCCCTTTTAAACCTATTTAAGCGTCTAGATTATAGCACAACACAGTGTATAAAACAAATATGATTTTTAACTGTTCAAAGGTAGGTATAAATACACAAAAAAAAGAGTAGAATTTAATCTACTCTACTCCTACAAAGAATGAATATACTGGTTGATTACCAATAATGATTTCTACTTCTGCTTCAAAATTATCCTCGATGTAACTTTCAATTTCTTCTACATCATCTTCTAATACACCTTCACCAACAATTAAAGTAATTAATTCACTTTCATCATCAACTAAGTTGCTTAAAGTTATTTTCAATGCTGACATGTAATCAGGTTTACACGCAATAATATTTTTTTGGCATATAGCCATATATTCATTTGCT
This sequence comes from uncultured Erysipelotrichales bacterium, assembly GCA_964369175.1. Taxonomy (GTDB): domain Bacteria; phylum Bacillota_I; class Bacilli_A; order Erysipelotrichales; family Coprobacillaceae; genus Tannockella. Next base: position 65,010 of record CAYJEM010000004.1, read on the forward strand.
CGAATTTCCACACCATCAATCATTGTATCTTTAATTGCAAAAGTTACTTGACCCGTTTTAACATGTTCCATGGCAGCTTGCATTTCTTCAATATTATCATCTAATGATACATTTGGATTGTACATTGTAAGTGCAGATAATCCTTGTGGAATTGTTTTTGTTGGGATAACGATAACATTTACTTCTCCTTCTAAAATAGAAGCGACTTGTTGAGCTGTCATAACAATATTTGAATTATTTGGTAAAATGATGACACTCTTAGCATTTAATTTAGAAATTGCTTGTACCATATCTTCAGTAGATGGGTTCATTGTTTGACCCCCGCTTACAACATGATCACAGTGTAATTCTAAAAATGCTTTTTCAATACCCTCACCAACACATACAGAAATAATTGCAACTTCTTTTTGTTCTACCGGTTTACTTTGAACAGGTGTTTCTTCTGTAATATTATTATGTTGTTCTTGCATAT
>CAYJEM010000005.1:0-54434 GCA_964369175.1 uncultured Erysipelotrichales bacterium
CTTTTATTTAGTTATTTTGTCTCTTTTTTATTTAAGTGTATTTTATATCATAGATAGCTTTTAAAATGTAATAATTACGTTCTATGTGGTTAGAATATGAATTTGTGATAGTTGATTTATACATTTTATTTAACATAAGGGTTATTTTCCTTAGTAATAAGAGTATTTAGATGACTGGCAATATGCTTAAACAAAAAAACTGTAACCTAAGTTACAGTTAGTATAATCTTCTATAATTATAAATACCAAAGTATTTATCTAAAGTTGCAACACTGTCTACACGTACATAGTTATCAGGACGATTCCCTAATACTGATGAACCATAACCAGAAGCATGAACTGCTTGGCCACCACCAATGTATATTGCAATATGGTATACGTGTCCACTACCACCACCGTTGAATGTGATAACATCACCTGGTTGAAGTTCGCTATATGATACACCAACACCACTTGCTGAATAACCAGAAGCAGTTGTACGTCCAATCATTACACCTGATTGACGATGAGCCCATGCTACTAAACCAGAGCAGTCAAAATAGATAGCATTAGGATTATCTAATCCTTGACCATCACCATATCCACCACCAGGGGCACCCCACCAATATAAAGATCCTAGACGAGTTAGTGCTTTTTCTGCAATTGCATTTCCAAGTACTGAATCACCAGGAGTTACTGTACCTTCTGTACCACTTGATGAACCACTTCCAGTTCCAGGAGCTGGTGTCACTGTACCACCACTACTTGGGGTACTATTGATTTTATCAAATGATGTTGCGATTGCATTCATTACAACTTCTTGATTTGCATCTGTAGCAGCACCTGCAGCAGCATTTTGTTCAATGGCAGCTAGAGCTATATTGTATTGTTCTTCATAATTTTGTTTTAATAAAAGCTGTGTTTGGCGTTGTGACTCTAAATATATTTTAGCATCTTCAACTTGATTTAATTGACCATCAAGCATCTCGTAGTCATCTTGAAGCCCACTAATTAATTCTTTATCATACTCAGTAAGCTCGTTGATACTTTCAACCCTTGAAAACATATCTACAAAATCTTCAGCACCAAAAATAAATTGAACAAAAAAATCATTATTTGTGTATGATTGCATAGCATACATACGATCTTTTATTAATTCCTCTTTTTCAGTTATGTCAGCCTGTAAGTTTGTAATAGATGTATTTAAGTATGTAATTTCTTCTTCTACTTCTACAATATTAGTCTCAACTTTTTCAAGTTCTTCCATCGTTGTTTTTAAATCATCAGAAGCTTGATTGGCGACTTCTTGAGACTTAGCAGCTTCATCTTTAAATGTATCACTTTTTTGTTCTAAATAACTATTGAAATCTCTACATGTGTCTATCTGCGATGTTGATAGTGAAGTTGAAGAACATAGTTCCATATATTTTTCTTCATTTTCCGCAAAATCATTAGCCTTCACTGTAGAAAAACTAACAATTGTAACTACCAATGATAGAGATACAAGTGATATAATAATTTTTTTCATGTAAACACCTCGTTTCAACGCTAATTATAACATAAAGCATTCCTAAAAGTAACCCGAAAAGACTTTTAACATAATTTTGTGTGTTGCATATAGTAGAGTAGGGGGTGGCAACTTGGTAACAGATGGAATCGATGTTTCACAATATCAAGGAAAAATAGATTGGCAAGAAGTAAAGAAGAATATTAACTTTGCGATTTTACGTGTAGGGTATGGTCAAAACCGACGTGATCAAGATGACAAACGATTTATAGAAAATGCAGATGCATGTACAAGGTTGAATATTCCTTTTGGAGTATATATTTATTCATATGCAAAAAATGAGATGAATGCTATTAGTGAGGCAAACCATGTATTACGTCTTGTAAAAGGGTATAAACTTGCATATCCAGTATATTATGATTTAGAAGATGAGGGGACAACGGGCAAACTTACAAATCAAGAAATAGGAAATATTGCTAAAGCGTTTGGTGATACTATGGAAAGTAATGGATACTTTGTCGGCGTATATGCTTCTTTATATTGGTGGCAAGAAAAACTAACAAGTCCGGTATTTAATAAATACACAAAATGGATTGCACGTTATAGTGATAATCTAAACTATAATGGAACATATGGAATGTGGCAATATACTGATGAAGGAACAGTTCCAGGAATTATAGGCCCTGTTGATTTAAACTATGGCTATGTTGATTTTCCAACAATTATAAAAGAGTTAGGATACAATGGATATGGAAGTATCGATAATGAACCGATGATGAAGTATCGTATTGGTGATATGGTAGAATTTGATTATTTATTTATATCGAGTGATAGTATGACACCGATTAAAACAGATCGAAGATCGGGGATTATAACCGAAATAAAGCCTGGTGCACGTAATCCATATTTAATTAACCGTGAACTTGGTTGGGTAAATGATGATGTAATTATAGACTAAAAAATCCTGAAATGAAACGAACCCCAAAAGTTGGACACCCAATTTATAGGAGGTTCGTTTCAAAAAGGATTTTTATTTATATATGTCATTATAAATATTTTGTAATCGATTTAAAAAAGATTTATCTTTATCGAGCATGCAGTGTAACAAGTCACGAACACTGGTATCTTCTAAAGTATTTATAACCTTACATGTGCTATCAATTAATGAACTTTCTGTTGAAATCATGTATTCATACATTATCTCGATTTTATTTGGATAGTTATGATAGCTTGAAGACCAATAATGGTGATTGTCATTTTCAATCGTCCACAGCCTAGGATCTACTTTTTCTTGATAAATAATATCATATAGTAACGAAATTTGAAGCATCCGTTCACTAGCCATTTCAAGAAATAGTTGTTTCGAATCTGGATGTTTACAAATTGTATGATTATATAAAGCAAGACTAGTTGAAGTCATGCGTGAATATAGACCACCAACTTGTTCTAATAACTGATGACCAACACTTTGGTCAATTTGTTCTACAATTACTTTGGGATAGTTGTGCATATTTTCACCTCATAATATATATATGCACTATAAACAACAATATGATAAAAAAAGATCTACGCGATCTTTCTATGTATTGATGATTTTTTGAAATGCTAATCGCTTAGCATTATTTGCTACATATACAACACCACATTCAATAAATCCATTCTTTTTTAACATGTTTTGCATTGCAATATTATCAAAATGAGTATCTATACGTATTGATTTACAATTTGGAAATAACTGAGTAGCAATATTAAAACAATAACTTGCATATCCCTTTTTCAAAGTAGTACTATTACTAGCAACACGATGAATAACAATATATGAATCATTATTTAACCAGTTTCCTTCAATATATTCATAATGTGGTTCTGGCTTATTACTAATCATGCATGTAGAGACAATTTTACCCTCATCTAATATAACGTATGATTCACCATTTTCAATATCCCTAAGAACACTTTCAACATTAGGATATCCTTCTTGCCATTGATCGATATTATTATCTTTTAATCTCTTTTTTGCACATTCATATATATCAGCTACGATGCTAGCATCATCAACTGTTGTTTTACGAAAATCCATTACTATCACCTCCGTGATAGTATATCATAAAATAGTATACATATAAGCACAAAATCGATAAAATAACTACAAATTAAAATAAATAATGTAAAAGTTTTGAGTATGCCTTATTAAATTACATATGTTTTGAAAGTCAAACTATTTACAAATGAATAAAGTTGTTATATAATCATCTAGAAACTAAGGAGGAAATTACTATGGCATTTGACAAAGTAAAAGAAATTATTGTTGATTCATTAAGTTGTGATGAAGAAGCAGTTGTATTAGAAGCAAACTTAAAAGATGATTTAGAAGCTGATTCATTAGACGCAGTTGAATTAATCATGGCTGTTGAAGAAGAATTCGATATTGAAATTCCTGAAGAAACAGCACAAAACATGAAAACGGTAAAAGATATCGTTGATTTTATTGAAGCAAATCAATAATAAAGCAAATCGAGAAATAAGTTCCCAGCGATTGCTGGGGCTTTATTTTATTAATATATTATTTTGACAATCAAAACATTTGGAGGAAATAGAAATGAAAATTGAATTAGTAAAAGAATTAATGGCTGAATTTGAAAAATCTGATGTATACAAAATGAAGCTACAAACAGAAGAACTAACTTTAGAATTAGAAAAAACACCAGTAGCAGTTGCTGCGATGCCAGTAGTAGCACCAGCACCAGTAGCACCAACACCAGTGGAAACAACAGCAGTAGAAACTACGACATCACTTAGTGGTACACCAATCAAGTCACCAATCGTTGGAATATTCTACCCAGCTAGTTCACCAACAGCCAAACCATATGTAGAAGTAGGTATGAAAGTGACAAAAGGACAAACTGTTTGTATCATTGAAGCGATGAAAGTAATGAATGAAATTAAAGCTCCAATTGATGGAATAATTACGGCAATCTTAGTAGAAAATGAAGAGACGGTTGAATACGATCAACCGATCATGATGATTGAAGCATAATTATGTTTAAAAGAATATTAATTGCTAATCGTGGAGAGATTGCAGTACGTATTATTCGTACATGTAAAGAATTAGGAGTTGAGGCTGTTGCCGTATACTCAACTGTTGATGAATCGTCATTACATGTACAACTTGCTGACCATGCAGTATGTATAGGTCCTGCAAAAGCAACAGATAGTTATTTAAATATGAAAAATATTTTAGCTGCTGCAACAAGTCTTGGATGCGATGCTATTCATCCAGGGTTTGGTTTTTTATCAGAAAACTCAACATTTGCCAATCTAGTTGAAGAGTGTGGAATTACTTTCATTGGACCTAAAGGTAGTGTCATAGATGCTATGGGGAATAAATCAATGGCTCGTAAAATTATGATTGATGCTGGGGTACCAGTTGTTCCTGGAAGTGACGGAAGTATTAATAGCGTTGAACAAGCAGTTGAAGTTGCTACTAAAATTGGTTATCCAGTACTTGTAAAAGCATCTGCTGGGGGCGGAGGTCGTGGAATGCGTAAGGCCTTCGATGAAGAGGAGCTTAAAGAAGCATTTGTTACTGCAAAAGCAGAAGCAAAAGCTTGTTTTGGCGATGACGAAATGTATATGGAAAAGTTGATACTTGATCCAAAACATATTGAATTCCAGATTTTAGCAGATACGTATGGAAATGTAATTCACTTAGGTGAAAGAGATTGTTCAATTCAAAGAAGAAATCAAAAGATGATAGAAGAGGCACCAAGTAAAGCCCTGTCACCGGCACTTCGTCAAAGAATGGGTGAAGATGCAGTTAAAGCAGCTAAAGGATCAGGTTATACAAATGCTGGTACTATTGAATATGTATTAGATAAAGAAGGAAATTACTATTTTATTGAAATGAATACACGTATTCAAGTAGAACATCCAATTACCGAGATGGTAACGGGAGTTGACTTAATTCGTGAACAAATTCGAATTGCTGCAAAGCAACGACTTTCAGTTAAACAAGAAGATGTCGTAATGAATGGCCATTCAATTGAATGCCGTATTAATGCTGAAAATCCAAAAGAAGGGTTCCGCCCTTGTCCAGGACTTGTTAAAGGTGTACATTTGCCTGGAGGACTTGGTGTACGTATTGATACTACTTTATATCAAGGTTATAAGGTTTCATCACATTATGATTCTATGATTGCTAAAGTTATTGTTCATGCTGGTAGTCGTTTAGAAGCAATTCGTAGAATGCGTCGTGTACTCTCAGAATTGGTAATTGATGGTATTGATACAAACCAAGAGTTACAATACTTAATTTTACACAATAGTGAATTTGTAAAAGGAAACTTTGATACTAGTTTTATTGAAAAGAATCTAGATCAATTGGTAAGTGAATAATGGAAAATGTATTTAAAGACCGAAAAGAGAAACTTAGTTTTTTTAAAGAACTTCGTAAAAAAAGCAGTCGTGTAAAAAACACAAATATTCCTGATGGGTTATTTGTTAAGTGTGATGCATGTCATGAAAGTATGCTAGCATCACAAGTTGATGAAAATAAATATGTATGTATTCATTGTGGGCACCATTTAAAAATGCCGGCAATAGACCGTCTAGATATGATTTTTGACGATGGTAAATACCATGAATTATTCCGTCATCTAAAAACAAAAGATCCATTAATGTTTCCAGGATACGTTGATAAATTGACAAAATTACAGGAAACAACAGGGTTAGAAGAAGCCGTTGTTGTAGCAAGAGGATACATTGAAAAAGTTCGTACGGTTGTATGTGTTATGGATAGTCGCTTTTTAATGGGAAGTATGGGAAGCGTAGTTGGTGAAAAAATAACTCGTGCTATTGAATATGCTACAAAGCGTAAATTACCGGTTGTAATTTTCTGTGCTAGTGGTGGTGCAAGAATGCAAGAGGGGATTATTTCATTAATGCAAATGGCAAAAACATCAGCAGCCCTTGCAAAACATAATGAAGCAGGATTATTGTATATTTCATATATTACACATCCAACAACAGGTGGAGTAACTGCATCATTTGCGATGCTAGGAGATATTATTTTAGCTGAGCCAAAAGCATTAATTGGATTTGCTGGTGCTCGTGTAATTGAAACAACAATTAAGCAAAAATTACCCGAAGGATTCCAAACACCAGAATTTATGTTAGAACAAGGGTTTATTGATAATATAGTCGAAAGACAAAATTGTCGTGAAACGCTTGCACTATTATTGAAAATGCATGCATAAGGAGGATACGTATATGTCATTAAAAGAAGTAGAATTAAAAATACAACAATTACATGAACGATTATCTGCCTTAGTTGAAGATAGAGATGTTGATCATGTTTTAGAAATAAAAGATATTCAAGGAACAATTAAAATATTAGAAGATAAAGCATTTCATAATTTAGAAAATTATGATCGAGTATATCTTGCAAGAAAAAAAGAAAGACCAAATGTAAAAGAATATATTACAAATATATTTGATGATTTCTACGAATTACATGGTGACCGCCTTTATCGTGATGATGCTTCAATTGTAGGTGGTATTGCAATGTACAAAAATATGCCAGTAACAGTTATTGGACATCAAAAAGGAAGAACATTAGAAGATAATTTAACATGTAATTTTGGTATGTCCTCACCTGAAGGATACCGTAAAGCAATGCGTTTAATGAAGCAGGCTGAAAAGTTCAAAAGACCAATTATTACTTTCATTGATACTCCAGGAGCATATCCAGGTTTAGAAGCTGAAGAAAATGGTATTGGAGAAGCAATAGCTAGAAATTTGATGGAAATGTCTACATTGCAGGTACCTGTTATTGCCTTTATTATTGGTGAAGGTGGAAGTGGTGGAGCTTTAGCTCTAGGTGTTGGCGATCGTGTTGTAATGTTAGAAAATGCAATTTATTCGATCCTATCACCAGAAGGATTTGCTTCTATTTTATGGAAAGATGGAAGTCGTGCTAGTGATGCTGCAGATGTAATGAAACTGACAGCAAAAGATTTGTTAGAAATGAATGTTATTGATGATATTATTAGAGAACCACTAGGTGGGATTACAAAAGAACCAACATATGTATATCGTAATATTAAAAAATATTTAGATAAAACATTAGGGGAATTAAATAAGTTATCAGTTACAAGTTTACTATCAAAAAGATATTCAAAGTTTAGAAATATAGGAAGTGATTTAGATGACTAATAGAGACATTGTCAACCGTGAAATGATAAATAGTCTACTTGTTAAAGTATTTAATCAAATCCTAGATATCGAAGTACTATATCTAAGAGATAGGGGTATTAGTGATATATCGATAAGTGAGCTACATTTATTAGAAAAGATTTGTAGCTTTAGTAACCCAACTATGTCAGAAGTTGCTCAAAGAGCAACATTAACAAACGGTACAGTAACAACTGCTGTAAAACGCTTAGAACAAAAAGGGTATTTAGTCCGCAAACAAGACGATCAAGATCGTCGTATCATGCGTGTTAATGTAACAACTAAAGGCTTGCATGCAGAACGTATTCATCATGAATTTCATGATGAAATGGTAGCACGAGTGTGTGATGATACTGATACGTTGGATAATGATATATTAATTGGGGGATTACGTAACTTGTCATATTTTTTTGAAGAGTTAGAGGATGAATATTATGAAAAATAATGGGTTAGAAATTGTATCAATCGGTAGTTATGTCCCAGAAAATGTTATGACAAATGCAGACTTTGAAAAGATTGTAGATACATCTCATCAATGGATTGTTGAAAGAACTGGGATTCATGAACGTCGCATTGCACGCGATGAAGATTGTATTGATTTAGGATACAATGCTGCTATCGATGCAATTACAGATAAAATAGATACAAGTAAAATAGGAGTGATTATTGTTGCTACAATGACACCTACAAGAAATACACCAAGTAGTGCGTGTATGATCCAAAAGCGATTAGGGTTAGAAAACCAACAAGTAATGGCTTTTGATATTAATAGTGCTTGCAGTGGATTTGTATATGCTTTAGAAATTGCACGTTCATTATTACAAAATATGCCTGAAGATATTCATGCATTAGTAATTGGAAGTGAAGTATTATCAAAGCTATTAGACTTTAATGATCGTACAACGTGTGTGTTGTTTGGCGATGGTGCCGGGGCAGTTGTATGTAAAAAAAGTGATCAAATATTCTACAGTTACCAAGATGCAAGCGGTGACAAGGATGTATTATATACTGATGAAAATAATTATTTACAAATGAGAGGTACGGATGTATTTAAATTTGCGATTCGTACAATTCCTAAAAGTATAAATAATGTGTTAGAACAATCAGGATTACAGTTAGATGATATTGATTATTTTGTTTGTCATCAAGCAAATGAAAGAATCATTAGTCATGTATACAAAAAAATGAAAGTTGATGCTAGTAAATTCTATATGAATTTACAAACACTAGGAAATACATCGGCTGCAAGTATTCCATTAGCCTTGGCTCAAATGAATCAAGAGGGATTACTTAAAAAAGGAAATAAAATTATATGTGTAGGATTTGGTGCCGGACTCACTTGGGGTGCGACACTGTTTGAATGGTAAGGAGAAAATTATGAATATAACAAAATTATTAGGTGTCAAATACCCTTTAATCCAAGGTGGTATGGCAAATATAGCGACTGGGGAATTTGCTGCTAGTGTATCAAATGCTGGTGGACTAGGATTAATTGGTGCTGGAGGGATGAACGTTGCAATGTTAAAAGAAAACATTGAAAAGTGTCGTGCATTAACAGATAAACCATTTGGTGTAAATATCATGTTAATGAATCCAGAAGCAAAAGAAATGGCACAATTAGTAATTGATATGAATGTACCTATTATAACAACTGGAGCTGGAAACCCAGCGATGTATATTGAAGCTTGGAAAGAAGCAGGAATAAAAGTATTACCAGTAGTACCAACAGTTGCTCTAGCAAAACGTGTTGCTAGAAGCGGGGCTGATGCAATTATTGTAGAAGGAACAGAAGCAGGTGGACATATTGGTGATTCAACGACAATGGCGTTAGTCCCACAAGTTGTTGATGCAGTAGATATTCCAGTTATTGCTGCTGGAGGAATTGCTTCAGGTAGACAAATGTTAGCGGCCTTTGCATTAGGTGCAAGTGCGGTTCAAGTAGGTACTTGTCTATTAGTGGCAGAGGAATGTCCAATTCATGAAAACTATAAACAAGCAATTATTAAAGCAAAAGATAGTGATGCAATTGTTACTGGACGTATTGCTGGAACACCTGTACGTATCTTGAAAAATAGAATGGCCAAAGAATATGTAAAACGTGAAAAAGAAGGTGCTTCAATGGAAGAACTTGAAATTTATACTTTAGGTTCATTAAAGAAAGCTGTTTTAGAAGGAGATACAAAATCAGGTTCATTAATGGCTGGTCAAGTTTCAGGGATGATTAAAGAGGTATTACCAGTTAAAGAAATTATTGAAAAAATGTTTACTGAATATAAAGAAGCTTATTTATCATTAAGCAGTGAGGTATAATATGAAAAAAATCCAAATTGGTTCAAAAGAAATAACAGTTCCTATCATTCAAGGTGGAATGGGTGTTGGTGTTTCTCTTGGTAATCTAGCTGGCCATGTTGCCCTAGCTGGTGGAATGGGTGTTATTTCAACGGCTCATCCAGGGTACCGTGCAGATGATTTTGAAACAAACTGTAATGAGGTAAATGCTCGTGAATTGGCAGTAGAAATTCAAAAGGCAAAGGAAATATCTAAAGGAAAAGGAATTGTTGCAATTAATGCGATGGTTGCTCTTCGTGATTATGCAAACTTGGTAAAAGCTGCTGTAAGTGCTGGTGTTGAAAGTATTATTTCAGGTGCTGGGTTACCATTAAATTTACCTAGTTTTGTAGAAGGTACAAATATTAGTATTGCACCAATTGTTTCTAGTGGAAAAGCGGCTAAAGTAATACTTAGAAATTGGACAAAGAAATATAATCGAGTAGCTGATTTTATTGTTATCGAAGGTAGCAAGGCAGGTGGACATTTAGGGTTTTCTAAGGAAGATTTATTAAATGATTCAACAAAATCTTTAGAAGAAATATTACCGGAAGTAATGGAAGCAATTCAACCATTTGAAGAAAAATATGATGTAAAGATTCCAGTTTTTGTAGCTGGAGGAATATACACTGGTAAAGATATTAAAAAATATATGGATTTAGGTGCAGCAGGCGTACAAATGGCAACAAGATTTATTGCTACTCATGAATGTGATGCAAGCACTGAGTATAAACAAGCATTTTTAAACTCAACTAAAGCAGATATTGAACTAGTAAAATCACCAGTTGGTATGCCAGGGCGAGCGATAATGACGGATATGACAAAGGCATTAGGAAAGTTGGAAGCTGGACAAAGCTTACCAATCAAAAAATGTTATCGTTGTTTAATTCCTTGTGATGTTAAAACAACACCATATTGCATTTCAGATGCTTTAATAAAAGCAGTTAAGGGAAATGTTCAAGAAGGATTAGTTTTTAGTGGTACAAATGGGTATCGTAATGATAAAATAATACATGTACAAGAATTAATTGATGAATTAATGGAGGAATGCAAGTAATGAAAATTGGTTTTATATATGCTGGTCAAGGTAGTCAAACAGTAGGAATGGGAAAATCATTTTATGATAATTACCCAATTGCCAAAGATATGTATGATAGTATAAACACTTCAGTGGATGTAAAAACACTTAGTTTTGAAGGTCCAATTGAAGAATTATCAAAAACAAGTAATACCCAACCATGTATGGTAGCATTTGCAACAGTAGCAACAGAGTTGCTTAAAGAGGCAGGGGTTATACCAGAATATGCATGTGGTTTAAGCTTGGGAGAATATTCTGCATTACACTGTGCAGGTGTATTTGATACTAGTAGTGCAATAGATGTTGTAGCATATCGTGGAAAAGCAATGGAAAAAGCAGTTGCTGGTATGGAAAGTAAAATGATTGCTGTATTAGGGTTAGAACGTACAGTTTTACAAGAAGCAGTAAACGAGGCTAGTGCACTAGGTGTTGTGGAAATTGCAAACTACAACTGCCCGGGACAATTAGTTATTGGTGGACAGCTTGAAGCAGTAGAAAAAGCAGGAGAGTTAGCATTAGAAAAAGGTGCTAAAAGAGCGATTGCTTTAAATACAAGTGGTCCATTCCACACTTCATTGCTAGCACCAGCTAGTGATGACTTACATGAAAAATTTAAGACAGTAACATTTAATGAAATGAAGATTCCAGTAATCTTTAATACAACAGCTAACGTTTTACAAGATGATCAAACAATCGCTGGTCAATTAGAAAAACAAGTAATGTCATCAGTGTATTTTGAAGATGGTATTCGTTTTATGATTGACAATGGTGTTGATACAATTGTTGAAATTGGTCCAGGTAAAGTATTAAGTGGGTTTGTAAAAAAGATTTCCAAGGAAATAAAATTATACCAAGTTGAAAATAGTGAATCATTAGAAAAAACAATTGCAGGAATAAAGGGGTAATATATGAGATTACAAGATAAAGTAGCTTTAGTTACAGGTGGAAGTCAAGGTATTGGTAAAGAAATTTGTATTCACTTTGCACGTCAAGGGGCAAAGTTAGCAGTAAACTATGTTGATTTTGGAAATAATAAAGAAATCGCTGAGCAAGCTAAAGCTGAGTTGGAAGCATTAGGAGCAACGGTTATGATTGTTGGTGCAAATGTTGCATCATTTAGCGAAACTGAAGCAATGTTTAAAGAAGTAATGGCTGAATTTGGTCGTATTGATATTTTAGTAAATAATGCTGGGATTACAAAAGATAATCTATTAATGCGTATGAAAGAGGCTGATTTTGATGCAGTTATTGATGTAAATCTAAAAGGTTCTTGGAACTGTATGAAACATGCAACAAGAATCATGATGAAACAAAAATCAGGGCGTATTATTAACATGTCTTCTGTAGTTGGTGTTATGGGTAATGCTGGACAAGTAAATTATGCAGCTACAAAATCAGGAGTTATAGGAATGACAATGTCACTTGCACGTGAAGTAGGTAGCCGTGGAATTACTGTAAATGCAGTAGCACCTGGATTCATTCAAACAGCAATGACAGATGTATTACCACAAGAAGCAAAAGATAAATTAGCAGCACAAATTCCTTTAGGATACTTAGGGCAAGTTGAAGATATCGCTAATACAGTTGTTTTCCTTGCAAGTGATGAAGCAAGATATATTACAGGTCAAACTATCCACGTTGATGGCGGAATGGCAATGTAGGAGGATTTATACAAATGGAAAAAAGAAGAGTAGTTATTACAGGTCTTGGAGCAATCAGTGCTTTAGGGCATAATGTAAATGATACATGGAACGGAATTAAAGAAGGTGTATGTGGAATTGATGAAATTACACTATTTGATAAAGAGCTTACAAAAGTTAAGATTGCTGCAGAAGTTAAAAATTTAGATGTGAGTCAGTATATTGATAAAAAAGCAGCTAAAAGAATTGATCGTTTTTCTCAACTTGGATTGATTGCAGCTAAAGAGGCATATGCACATTCTGGATTAACAGACGCAACATTCGACCGTGATCGCTTTGGAGTAATTGTTTCAAGTGGTATTGGTGGTTTAGATACAATTGAAAAAGATCATACAAAAGCAATGACAAAAGGTCATGACCGTATTTCACCGTTCTTTGTCCCAATGTCAATTACAAACTTAGCGGCAGGAAATATTGCTATTGAAATTAATGCACTTGGTATGTGTACTTGCCCAGTTACTGCATGTGCAGGAGGTACTAATGCAATTGGTGATGCATTTAGAGCAATTCGTGATGGTTACTTAGAAGTAGTTATGGCTGGAGGAACAGAGGCATCAATTACTCCATTAGGAGTTGGTGGATTTGCTTCAATGAAAGCGTTATGTGAAACAGAAGATGTAAAACGTGCTTCAATGCCTTTTGATAAAGAACGTTCAGGTTTTGTAATGGGTGAAGGAGCTGGTATGTTTGTTTTAGAAGAGTATGAACATGCAAAAGCTCGTAATGCAAAAATATATGGTGAAGTAATTGGATATGGAGCTAGTTGCGATGCGCATCATATTACTGCCCCACTTCCTGAAGGTCAAGGTGGCGCTAAAGCCATGGTTAATGCAATTAAAGATGCTAATATTAATGCAAGTGATATTGATTATATTAATGCACATGGTACAAGTACACCATTAAATGACCGTTGTGAAACAATGGCTGTTAAGTCTGCATTAGGTGAGCATGCAAATAAAGTTATGATATCATCTACAAAAGGAAATACTGGTCATTGCTTAGGTGCTGCAGGTGGTATTGAAGCAGTAATATGTGCAAAAGCCTTAGAAGAAGGTTTTGTTCCACCAACGATAAACTATCTAGTGCCAGATGCTGATTGTGATTTAGATATTGTACCAAATGTTGGTAGAAATCAAGATATTCAAATTGCTATGTCAAATTCACTTGGATTTGGTGGACATAATGCATCAATTATCTTAAAGAAATTTCAAGGAGAATAATTATGGAATTAAATAGTAATGAAATACAAAAAATTAATCCACATAGATACCCATTTGCATTAGTAGATCGTATTACGGACTATGTTCCTGGAGAATTTGCTAAAGGAATCAAATGTGTAAGTGTAAATGAAATGCAATTTTGTGGACATTTTCCTGAGCATCATGTAATGCCTGGTGTTTTAATTGTTGAAGCATTAGCACAAGTTGGATGTATTGCGATTTTATCGAAAGAAGAAAATAAAGGTAAAATTGCTTTCTTTGCTGGAATCAATAACTGTCGTTTTAAAGGACAAGTTATTCCAGGGGATGTAATTGAAATGGAATGTATCCTTACAAAGCAAAAAGGACCAATTGGAATTGGTGAAGCTGTTGCTAGAGTTAATGGTAAAGTTGTAGTAAAAGCTGAATTAATGTTTGCAGTACAATAATACGGAGAAACCCTCACTTTGATGTGAGGGTTTTCTATATAAAAACCATATCAAACGATATGGTTATAAATATTAAATTTCGATTGAATCAATTCCTTTTTCTTCAAACATTTCTTTTAATTGATTAATGATAGTAATACCAGAACTAGTACCAATACGAGTTGCTCCAATACGAACCATTTCTAAGAAAGTCTCAGCATCACGAACACCACCGGCAGCTTTAACTTGTACATGTTCACCACCATATTTTTTCATTAAGGCAACATCTTCGAATGTTGAACCACCAGTACCAAATCCAGTACTTGTTTTAATAAAGTCAGGTCCTACTTTACAAGCGATTTTTGATAACTCGATTTTTTCATCTTCTGTTAAATAACAATTTTCAAAGATTACTTTAGAAACAACGTTATGTTCTTTACAAATAGCAACAATTCCTGCCATTTCTTCTTCTAAGTAAGCCCAGTTTTTAGCTTTTACTTCAGTTAAATTTACAACGTAATCAATTTCAGTAGCACCAATTTCAATCGCGTTTTTTGTCTCAAATAATTTTGAAGCAATAGAAGTTTGTCCAAGTGGAAAGGCAATCGCTGCACCAACATTAATATCTGTGCCGGCTAAAAATTTAGCACATAATTTTGATTGTACTTGATTAATCGCAACCATTTTGAAATGGTATTCTTTTGCCTCGTTACATAAGATTTCCATATCTTTCTCAGTGGCTGCTGGGTGTAAATTTGTGTGATCAATAAAACGAGCAAAGTCATCTAATGTGTATTTTTTCATGAATATATATCCTCCAAAGTTTTTATAAACATAATATATCACTAATCCCTTAATATGTCAATACATAATAATTAAAATATGCTATATGTAAGCATTATATATGATTGTTGTTATTATAAAAATAATGTAATATAATATATATATAAAATAATATATTTATTATTTTGGAGGAAAAAGATGGAAGCGTTATATTTAAAAGTGAAAAAAGATTTATTAGAAAAGATTAATAATGGAATATACCCTGAAGGACAAACAATCCCAACAGAGCATGAGCTAGTAGAAATTTATAATGTGAGTCGTCCAACTGTTCGTCAAGCTGTACAGTTGCTTGTGGATGCTGGTTACTTAGAAAAAAGAAAGAAACGTGGAACAATTGTTTGTGCCCCAAAAATTGAACAAGAGTTTACTCAATTCATAGCTAGTTTTGATTCTGAAATGAATAAAAAGGGACTTGCAACAAGTACTCAAGTCTTAACTTTAAAAAAAGAAGTTGCAACGAAAATGGTTTGCGAAAAGCTTAATTTAGTAAAAGATAGTGATGTTTATAAACTTGTTCGTTTACGTTTTGTAGACAATAAACCAAACGTACTAGTTACAACATATGTACCATGTGATCTTTTTCCAACTATGGGGAAAGTAGACTTTACCGAAAATCGTCTGTATCATTTCTTTAATGATTGTAATAACCCAATTCATTCGATTGTCCGTAAGTTAGAGACAATAAAAGCAGATGATACGATTGCGGATTTATTAGATGTTGAAGAAGGTGATCCATTATTTTATTTTAAATCAATTGGATATAATGAAAGTAAAAAGCCAATTGAGTATTCAATATCAAAATATCGTGGTGATAACAATTCATTTACATTTGAATTATCTAATAAAAAATAGGTATCTAAAAACCCATCATAATATGATGGGCTTTGTTTTATCTTCTGTCTCCAAAAATTGAAAGTAAACGAATGAAAATATTTAAGAAATCTGTAAACAACATTGCTGCAGCATAGATATGAACTCTACTAGGATCAGCAGTTCCAGATAATACTAATTTTTTAATTTTATTGATATCATAAATAGTAACACCCATAAATAAGATCAATACAGCCCAATCAATTGCTAAGTTAAGCATTGTGCTTTTGAAAATGAACATGTTAATAAATGTTAAAATAATTGCTCCAATTAAACCAACAAATAAATAAGGTCCAAATTTTGTTAAATCTTTTTTAGTAGTTACCCCAACAATCCCTAAAGCACCGAATATTCCAGCAGTTGCTACAAATGTGTAAGCAATACTTGATAATTCATAAACTGCAAAGATTGATGAAAATAATAAACCATATACACCAGCAAAAGCAAAGTATAAGATTGCTGCCATGGCAGGAGACATGTTATTTGTCATAGAAGCTCTAAGCGCTAATGATAACATTACTGAAACGGCTCCAATTACAATAAGTCCAATCCATCCCATTGAAAATACAGTAAGATAAAATCCTGATACATATGTGTACCATGACACTAGTGCTGAGACAACTAACCCAACAAACATCCACATGAATGTTCTACCTAAAACTTTACTGACAACCGAATTATTTTCGTATGTGTTTTGATTAAAATCTTGATTCATTTGATTCCCGATCATAAATGATTCCTCCTTATTAAATGAATATAACAATTCTAATATATTTTGTACTATTAGTCAATTATTACAGCAATGATAACTGCTCTAAAGCATACATTATTCCATCTTCTTCAATATCTTTGGTAACAAAGTATGCAGTCGCTTTAAGATTATCACTAGCATTACCCATAACAACACTATATTTTACATAATCTAGCATTGGGCGATCGTTATTGCTATCACCAAAAACATAACAATTATCTAAGTGACTGTGGAAATGATTAATTAGAAATTCAATACCTGTTGCTTTTGTAAAACCTTTTGGAACTATTTCTTTAAAGTCTGGAGCTCGATCGATAAATTCAAATTCATTTAGTTCTGCTTTGATGCCAGATAAATCCTCACCAACATTGTGTAAGATAACAAACTTATCAAAAATGATATCTTGATGATTATCTTTATATATAGGCATATTCAGTTTTGTGAATTTGTCATAACACATTTCAAGTAATGGATGACTTTTATCTTCTCCAAAATAAAGGGCAAAACGTCCCTCATATAAAACTTTATGTTTGTATTTATTAACAATGGATACGATTTCTAAGCAGCGTACATTATCAAGCGTATTATGAAATAATACATTACCATCCGTTTCAATATATGTACCGCAACCACAAATATATCCATCCGGTTGCAAATCAATAATGTTTTGCTCAATTGCTACTTTTGGTCGCCCAGTATTAATAATTATTTTGTGTCCCTTTTTTTTTGCTAATTTGATTGCTTCAATGGTAGATTCGGGAATACGGTTTTCTTCTTCGATAAGTAATGTACCATCAATATCAAAGAATAATATTTTTTTGTCATTCATATAAACTTGTAGATGATTTATTCATCTTTTCCTTTCTAAAATGCTATTAATTAATATTATAATAAGGTATTTTTAAAAGTAAATAAAGACACGATTATTCGTGAAAAAATTAATATGTAATTATATAAAAAAAATATTGTCTTTGTACATTGTATACAATATAATATGAGTTATAAAAAGTAAAGTGAGGTATAGCAATGTATCAAATAGTAAGAAAAGAAAAATTAAATGATGTAGTAGAATTAATGGAAGTACATGCTCCATTTACTGCACGAAAATGTGAAGCTGGACAATTCATTATTTTACGTGTTGATGAGCAAGGAGAAAGAATTCCTTTAACGATTGCTGACTTCAATCGTGAAAAAGAAACAATTACAATTATTTATCAAGTAGTAGGTTACTCTACGCAACAACTTGCTAGTTTAGAAGTAGGTGATTGTATTGTTGATTTTGTAGGACCACTTGGAGAACCAACAAAATTCCATGATGTTAAACGTGTAATTGGGGTAGCAGGTGGTGTTGGAAGTGCACCATTATTTCCACAATTACGTGCGCTTGCAAATGCTGGTGTAGAAGTTGAAGTGATTATTGGGGGAAGAAGTAAAGAGTACGTATTATGGGTAGATAAATTTGCAGAGTTTTGTAAAGCGGTTCATATTGCAACGGATGATGGAACACTTGGTACAAAAGGGTTTGTAACAAATGTATTAACAGATTTATTAGATGCTGGAAATAACTTTGATGAAGTAATCGCAATTGGACCAGTTCCAATGATGAGAGCAGTAGTAGGAGTTACAAAGCCAAGAGATATTAAAACATCAGTATCATTAAATCCAATTATGATTGACGGAACTGGAATGTGTGGATGTTGCCGTGTAAGTGTTGATGGTAAAATTAAATTTGCATGTGTTGATGGACCAGACTTTGATGGACTATTAGTAGATTTTGAAGAATTAGTAAATCGTCAAAAAATGTTCAAAAAAGAAGAATCTGAACATGTATGTAGACTTACGGGGGTGAAGAAATAATGCCAAATATGTCAATGAGTAAGGTAGCAATGCCAGAACAAGATCCAAATATTAGAAATTCGAATTTTGAAGAAGTTGCTTTAGGTTATACATGTGATCAGGCAATAGAAGAGGCAAGCCGCTGCTTAAATTGTAAGCACCAACCTTGTAAACAGGGGTGTCCAGTAGGTGTACCGATTCCTGAATTTGTTACAAAAGTAGCAGCTGGTGAATTTGAAGAGGCTTATAAAATCGTCACAAGTGAAAATGCTTTGCCAGCAATTTGTGGACGTGTTTGCCCTCAAGAAAATCAATGTGAAGGAAAATGTGTTCGAGGTATTAAAGGGGAAGCTGTTGCCATTGGAAGACTTGAGAGATTTGTAGCTGACCATTATATGAATAGTGGGAAGAAAAATATTGTAGAGATTACAAAAAATAATAAAAAAATAGCAGTTATCGGTTCTGGTCCAGCAGGAATTACTTGTGCTGGGGAACTTGCTAAAAAAGGATATGAAGTAACTGTTTTTGAAGCATTACATGAAACAGGTGGGGTTCTTACATATGGTATTCCTGAATTCCGTTTACCAAAGAAATTAGTTGCTAAAGAAGTACAAAATGTTGTTGATTTAGGGGTTACCTTTAAAAAGAATATTGTAGTTGGTAGATCAATTACAATTGATGAATTACAAGAAGAAGGATATGTTGGTATCTTTATTGGTAGTGGGGCTGGACTTCCACGTTTCCAAAATATTCCTGGTGAGAACTTAAATGGGGTATATGCAGCTAATGAATTTTTAACTCGTGTAAACCTTATGAAAGGGTATCAAGTTGGAGTATCGCCAACACCAGTTTTTGTAGGTGAAAGTTTATGCGTTGTTGGAGCAGGAAATGTAGCAATGGACGCGGCTAGAACAGCAAAACGTTTAGGTGCTAAAGATGTATATATTGTATATCGTCGTAGTGATAAGGAAATCCCTGCTAGAGAAGAAGAAGTACATCATGCTAAAGAAGAAGGAATACACTTTAAATTATTAACTAATCCAATTGCGATTCATGGTGAAGATGGTTGGGTTAAATCAATGGAGTGTGTTGAAATGGAACTTGGAGAACCAGATGATTCTGGTAGAAGAAGACCGGTTGTTAAAGAAGGAAGTAACTTTGAAATTAAAACTGATGCAGTTGTAGTTGCAATTGGTCAAAGTCCAAACCCTTTAATTAGACAAACAACACCTGGGCTAGATACACATAGTTGGGGTGGTATTATTGTTGATGAAGATACAATGAAAACTACAAAAGAAGCGGTCTATGCTGGTGGTGATGTAGTAACTGGCGCTGCAACAGTAATCCTTGCTATGGGAGCTGGGAAAACTGCTGCTAAAGCAATTGATGAATATTTAAATAAATAAATTAATGCCTATCGTAAGATGGGCATTTTTAATTATTATCACATTTATTGTGTAGGATGATATAAAGGTCTATACTAACATAGTAGAATAGGAAGTTACCAAAATAGAAAAAACAACGATTACATGGTATAATTTTGATATAGAAGGGAGGGATTATGATGACCGTTGAACAACTCAGAAAAAATATGTTAATGATAGAAAGTGTCATTGATGAATATTGTGAGCTTGCAAAGAATAAAGCTAGCATAGCTTCATGGCTGGAATTTATGACATCAGCAGATTTTTTACAAGTCTATACAAAAAATGACTTTACGACAATGTTGAATAAAGTCATTGAAAATAATATTGAAAACTATTTGCCACCAGATGAATTTTTAGACTTACTATATGTTGTATATGGTTTAGTAGATATCAATATCGATGATATAGAAGATAGTGAGTTTGTATATTTTTATGGTCTAGAGGCTATTATTGAAATTGTTATTCAGTATCGAAAGCCAAGAAAATTGAGTCCCTTGAATATTTCTGTATACAAATCTTTTGAAAGTTATCGTATACTGTGGGCAGTGAGTAGGCTCGATGAAAAATGGAATCTACGTGTACTAAAAATATATGTCGAAATACTACAAGGGTATAAGTCACATAATATCCATAGCCATATAGATGAAAGTATGCTAGACATACATACTTCTGAGACACTACCTAAACATTATCAAATGCTCTCTTTATTACTATATTACTTTACAAATGCGAAGTTGCCACCTGAAGCATACTATCGTTGTTGGAAAGTGTTAGAGCTATATAACATAAAAGATACGCTATATAAATCTAAATATATTAACTTGCGTGCTATTATTGTTGAAAAATCGCCTAGACTTGAAAGTATTGGTAGTTACTTTTATGATAACTTGAATACTACATTTAGAAGTTACAATGAATTAGCTAAAGAAAGAACAATCGTAAATTTTATGGATGAAAAGATGGCAGTCGATAAGTTGTTTGCTCATCCCGAATTTTATAGTGCAATGCATGATGAAATCTTCATCGATGAAGTACTTATTGCACTGTGGTTAGATTTTGATAAATATATTCAAACAGATTATTTTTTAGAGAGATTGTTAATTATTTGTAATGAATCTCCAGATATTCCTCAAAAGGAGAAAGTCCTAACAAAAATCAAAAGCGTTAGCTTACATAATGAAATTCAAGAAAGAGTAGATGAAGATAACAAA
Organism: uncultured Erysipelotrichales bacterium; assembly: GCA_964369175.1. Classification (GTDB taxonomy): domain Bacteria; phylum Bacillota_I; class Bacilli_A; order Erysipelotrichales; family Coprobacillaceae; genus Tannockella. The sequence goes on from CAYJEM010000005.1 coordinate 21,389, forward strand.
TCACCAATTATTGGAAATTGTGCTAACGTATATAATCGTGCGTTCTTTAGATATTATTTATACAGCGCATTTAACTTATCAAAGACTAGCTCAGGAGATATTGATTTATGGTATATGTTACATGCATATCTTCCATACTGTAAAGATTGGGTACATCGTTTTCTTGAAAGTGATGGACAAAGTGCTAAGGTACAAGTCCAAGAAGGAGAGCTTGAAATTATATTTAAAAAATATTATATTGAATATTATTTAAATGGAAATCAAATTTATGATCGTATTATTCATTGTTCACAATTCTTTAATATCGATGATGATAACTTGTTTTGGAGGTTATTGCCATGCGCGTTTGCTAATGAAAAAGAAGGTTATACCGTATTTACAGAAATTAAAAAAAGATTGGAAAGACTAGATGTGTTATTACATAACAGTATTGTTATTGTTGCTGATTGTCTTGCACGACATGTATGCCAAAGTTTTGATAAAGAATTTTATAATACTGAAGTTATATCGTTCAATGAGGATAATACAACGTTGTATGTATGTATTGCTAATTTTATAAATGGAAAAATAGATATTTTGAAAAAGCAAATCAATAAGGGATTAATTGACTTTGAGAGTGATCAAATACATGGGTTAGATAAACCTCAAGCAATAACCCTTAGTAAAAGAACAGTTGAAACATTAGTAAATACCAATTCACAAATAAATGTAAGAGATGATCAATTACCCGATTGTGTATATATTAGACAGGTTAATGAAGAGTGTAGTGAAATTACTGAAAATATTGATTGTGACATACTAAATAAATTATTTAAATTATATATAGAAAACGAAGTTTATAGACTCGAATTTTATTATAAAAATACTGAACGATCAGTTGTTTTTGAAAATGATATTACCTACGCATGCTTTGTTTATGACCACAAAAAATATGTGCGTTATGGGTTGTTATCTTTACCAGAGCTATATCATAATAAATCAAAGAATGATAGTCACCACGAACCATTGTTTTATGGTAAGATAGAACACTATGTAAGTCATCGTCATAGTGATATGATTTCTAAGAATATTTCTAAAATAATCCAAAATGTTGCTGATTCAAGTGACAAATATTTGGAGGATAGTCGAATGTGGAGTCGTAAAGTATATAAAAAAGAGGATTTTTACTATGATATGATTACAATTGGGAACTTCTCATTTAACCGTATGAAACAGGGATGGAATGATGAACTTTATTTACCTTATGAACCACTACAATCGTTTGGTAAATTAAATGATGGAACAAAAATTTCTTTCGAGAATTCAAAAGAGGCAATAAATGAATATTTTAATAATAATCTAAAAAAATTAATTTTAAAATGGAAAGTTAGTGAATTAGACCCCATTGTTAATCAAGAACTTATTACTTATGAGGCATACATTATTTTATTACAAGAAAATGGAAAATATATGATGATAATTGGTAGTGATTATATGGCAAAAATGTACTACTTAAAAACACCTGTAAGTCATCGTAAAAATATTACATTTTTAAATAATCCACAATACAATACAGTAGTGCATAGTGATACGAAAAGAATTCGTGATTACTTATCATTAGTATTATTGAATATTGATTCGCCATTTGCATTTTTGAGATTGTTTGAGCTTTATGATTTTGGAGACCGAAAAGATGTATTTGAAGATGCCTTGTGCGTTAATGGAGCGTTCTCATATAAAGAATGCAAAAATAATTATTACACTATATAAAAAGGGCAACAATCATTGTGATTGGCCCTTTTAAATTATTGTTTTTTTTACTGTTCCAGTTAGTGTGTTTCCTAGGTTGTCTTTAACTGTAAATGTTAGAGCTTCCTCTGGTTTTTTAATAGTAAATGAACTATCGCTAATTTGTTCAAGATATTTTGTGGTAACATCAGCGCTACCTTCTTGTATTATTAGTGTACTCATATCTATACCTGATAATTCATCAGATAGATTAATTACTAGTGATTCACCAGCTTCTTGGTATCCAGCGATAGTAGGAGCATCGTTATCAATATAATCTATGGTGATAGACTTTTCAATAACTTCATCATTAGTAAGATATGCTTTAACAGTGTATTCTCCATTCTTGTTTACTTCAAACGAAATCGTTGAACCATCAAGAACTGATACAATCTCACTTCCTGTTGCATCAACAATTTCAATTGAATCAACATTGTATGAATTTTCAATGTGTGCACTAACAACAACACTACCATGAACATATTGTTCGCTGCTGCTGTTTTCTACAACTAAATCAGATATTTCTACACCACCAGTTAGTGAAAGTACTGAAGCAACAATTGCAACTCCCACACCTCCAGCTATTGCAACAGTTGGAGCTGGTGAAGCAGTAGGCATAGACATTGCTTTTACCGCTTTAGGCATAAACATCGCCTTTACCATTGAAGCAGGTAGAATCATAAATAACAATGCACGCACGTATGCATGTGGTTGTCTAGCTAGCATTTTTGTTTTAAGCATTTTTTTTGCAGAATGTAAACGGCTTTTAATTGTTCCTTCTTTGGTATGAGTAATCATAGCAATTTCTTCCATAGAACGTTCTTCAAAATATTTTAAATATAGTACAGAGCTGTATTTTGGATCTAGCTCATCTATAAGTGTCAATAACTCATCACGCTCTTCTTTGTTACTAACAATATCTTCTGGATTTGTATAATCAATGAATTGAATATTTGATTCTTCTTCATCAGTGCTAATGATATTTTTCTTTTTATTAATAAAATCAATACACTTTGAATGTGTAATACGATTTAACCATGTAAAGTAAAATTTTGGTTCTTTTAAACTACGTATACTCGAATGTACTTTTATGAATACTTCTTGAGTTACGTCTAATGTATCGGATTCATTTTTTAAAATAGTTAATGCATAATAATAAACTCTATCATAGCTTGTAAGATAAAGTTGTTCAAAAGCACCATCACTACCACTTTGAATCGCGATTACTAATTTTTCATATTCTTGCATAGCAGTCACCTCAAAAGATATTATGACAAAAAAAGGAGTGTAATTCAATAAAAAAATACAAAATAAAAATTATTTAAATTTTTTTTTAAAAAATCGAACTTTTTAGAAACATCAACCGTCTATATATTGTAATTAAACTTGGAAAAAATAACACACACACACACACAATACCAGGTTTAAGATTTATAAGCATAAAAAACTTCCACATTATGTGGGAGTTTTTTATTTGTGATAAAACAATAATCCAAGGTATTATTATCATGATAAAAAAGTAGAAAATAATTCTAAAGTATTGTATACTATAGGCTAAGGAGTGAGATATATGCATATATTATTAGAACCATATAAAAATTTAGTTCCATTTTTAGGAGCTGCGTTAGGCGAAAATGTAGAGGTTGCATTACATGATTTAACAAGCGAAGACCAAGATATTATTGCAATTGCAAATAATCATATTTCTGGAAGAGAAATTGGGGCTAAATTATCAAATCTATCAACATACTATTTAGAGGAAAAGAAGTATGTAAACCAAGACTATGTTTTAAACTATAAAACTACAGGACATGATGGAAAGTTAATGAAGTCTGCCACATACTTTATCAAAGAATCTGCTGATAGCTATCCAGTAGGAATGTTGTGCATTAATGTTAATATATCGGATTTAGAATATATTACTAGTACACTACAACGAATACTAGGGATTAAAGAAGAAAAAGACATGGAGTTTAAATTAGATAATCCGGTAGAAATTTTATCATCACCATTAGATGAGATGATTGATAAATATTTCAATGAATGTTTAGAAAGCATGGGATTTCCAGGATATTTTGCAGTTGAAAGATTACATGTAGATGAAAAGATAAAGGTTGTAAAGTATCTACAAGATAAAGGTACATTTAATGTTAAGGGAGCAATTGTAATTGTTGCTGAAAAATTAGCTGTATCAGAACCAACAATTTATCGATATTTAAAAAAGACAGAAAAGTAGGAGAATTAGATGAAAGAAATAGTTTACATAAGTGGACACCGTAATCCAGATAGTGATTCAATTTGTTCAGCAATTAGTTATAGTTATTTATTAAATAAAATTGGAAAATACAATACTGTTCCAGTTCGTTTAGGTGATGTAAGTAGAGAAACAGAATTTATTTTAAAAACATTTAATATTGAAAATCCAAGATTATTAAAATCAGTAAAACAAAAAGTTGAAGATTTGCAATATGATAAAGTCACTGTTTTTTCAAAAGAGCTTACGATGAAAACAGCATGGAGTTTAATGAAGAAGCAAAATTTAAAATCTGCGCCAATATTAGATGATTATGGACAATTATTAGGTTTATTATCAACTTCAAATATGATTGAAGGATATATGGAAAAATGGGATAGCAATATTTTAAAAGAAGCTAGAACACCTATTGAAAATGTTATTGATACATTAGAAGCAAATGTAATTTATTTAAATGAAAACTTAAAATTTATTGAAGGTGAAGTTCATATTGCAGCAATGCGTAAAGAAGAAGCACTTAAAAGAGTTGGACAAAATGATGTCGTTATTATTGGTGGAGACCGTGATGAAACAGTGGAAGCAATGATGAAAGCAGTACCGGCATTAATTATTTTAACAGGTGCTATGGCAATTGAAGAAGAAACCCTAAATAAAGTAAAAGAAAAGGGAATAAGCGTTATTTCAACTGGATTTAATACATACCTAGCTTCGCAACAAATAGTACAATCGATTCCGGTAGAACATGTTATGCAAAAAGGAAACTTAGTAACTTTTTCAACTGACGATACTTTAGATTATATTAAAGAAGTTATGTCACAAACACGTTTTAGAAGTTATCCAGTTATTGATTTACAAAATCATTGTGTGGGTAGTGTTTCAAGATTTGCGTTGTTAAGCGGATTTAAGAAAAAAGTTATTCTAGTTGATCACAATGAAAGAGGTCAATCAATACCTGGCGTAGAAGAAGCAGAGATTTTAGAAGTTATTGATCATCATCGTGTTGCTGATATTCAAACAGTAGGACCGCTATTATTTAGAAGTGAACCTGTAGGATGTACAGCAACAATTATTACCAAATGTTTTATGGAACAAGAAGTTGAAATCCCAAGTCATATAGCTGGAATTATGTTAGGTGCCATTTTGTCGGATACATTATTGTTTAAATCACCAACATGTACGCCTCAAGATAAAGAAATTGCTTTAATGCTTGCTCGTATTGCTGGGGTTGATTGTGAAACATTTGCAATGGATATGTTTAAAGCCGGAACATCATTAGTAGGTAAAACAGTTGAAGAGATATTCCAACAAGATTATAAGAAATTTACAATTGAAAAACATACTGTTGGAGTTGCTCAAGTTAACTCTATGGATATCGATGGGTTTATGCCATATAAAGAAGAGATGCTTGCCTATATGAATAAGGAAGCTGAAGAAAACAACTTAGACTTTACACTATTATTACTTACAGATATTATTAATGGAAATAGTGAAATATTTGTTGGTGGTAATCGCACTGAATTAGTTGAGAAATCATTTGATGTTTCATTAGTAGAAAATCAAGCAACATTATCAGGTGTTGTTTCTAGAAAAAAACAAGTTGTACCAGCAATTACTGAGGCTTTAACATAATGCGTTTAGATAAATATTTAAAAGTATCAAGAATTATTAAAAGACGAACACTTTCCAAAGAAATTAGTGAGAGTCAACGTGTTAAAGTAAATGATAAAGTTGCTAAACCTTCAACAAAATTAAAAATTGGTGATATTATTGAAATCGAATTTGGTAAAACAAGATTAACTATAAGAGTAGAAATATTAAAAGATCATGTTTTAAAAGACGAAAGTACAATGTTATATACAATTCTAAAAGAAGAAAGAATTGAAAGAAATGAGTTAGGTGGGTAAGTATTTACTCATCTTTTTTATCGCATTAATAGAGTCAATTTTAATACTTTGATATAATTATGGTATATAAGGAGGGAAGAACCATGTTAGCTTTTCAATATGTTTTATTTATAGCTATTGTACTATTTGTTATATATAGTGTATTCAAAAGGAAAAGATATACTTACAATCTAAAAGAATTTAATCATCAATACATCCTTTTAAAAGATTTAAAAGAAAAAGGTGAATATCCTTCAAAATATATAGCAACTATTGAAGAAACAATTAAAGAGTTTATTATTTTTTTAGAAAAAAATGATTACACAACAACATTACTTGAAGATAAATTTGGGATACTCTTAATAAAAATAGATGACATAAATACGAAATATAAAATCACAAGCAAGACAACTGATCATGCGATTACTCAGACACTAGATTATATCGTAAAATATTATTCGATTACTGAACCTATAAAAAAATACTTGAATCAAAATATTTGACAAAATTCTATATCACTTTGTTGTACTCTATAAATGAGGTGAAACATGTTTAGATATAGCAAGATATATTTACAAGTGATAAGTATTCTCATTTTATTACTAGGTGACATTTATTTATTAGTTCATTTTCAAAGAGAAGCCATACCTAATGTATGGATTATTTTACTCTTAATCTTTATGCTACTATTGATACATACTATAATAAAAAGAATACAATAAAAATAGCTATGGATTATTTCCATAGCTATTTGTTGTTAAATGCACTACTTGATGATACTAAGTAGAAAAAAATCATTCCTGGATGTATAAAAAATATCGAAAAATCACTAATTCCATGAATTAAAGTAGTTGTAATAATAGCAGTGATAAACGCTGTATACTGTGGATGATATTTGAAACATTTTTTAATATTAACAATACCACCAATAGCATATTTACTAAGCATAGCCGTACCTATTACACCATAACTAATTAATAGTTCGAGTAATATATTATGTGAATGGTGAGTTACATGGCCATTATATTGATCAATAATATGGTAATAACCACCTGGACCTAAACCAAATATTGGATGATCTTTTATCCCAAGCCAAGCAGTATGCCATATTTCACCACGATATCCTAAGGCTTTTGAAAAGTCGTCAATACGAGGGATTTTATCAATATTTAGTAAAAAATAAACGATAATACCAATAGCACCAATTACATATATTGAACAAATCTTATAGTTTCTAGTAAGTATAAAGTAAACAAACAATGCACCTGCAATTGCGGGCCAAGATGTTCTAGACCCATCTAAATAGAGAATAAATACATTTATTAATAATACAAGGAAATAAAATAATATTCGCTTAATATTTTTATGGTGAATAGTCATCTTGTAAATAATTGCTAGAATAACCATTTCAATAACACTTGCATAGTAGTTTGCATTTAACATAACACTGTTTAAACGCTCTTCACGAAGTGAGAATACTTCGATAACAAATTTTTCATATCCAAGTTGTCGAAGAATAATTAGATACTCAATAAAGCCATATATTGCCCAGGCAATAGACATAACAATTAACATATCTAAAATATATTCAAATAAATCTTTTGTAATGTGCATACGGTAGTGAAACATAAAAATAAAAAAACACAATACAAAGAAACTAATAGCAACACCAATCCAATTTTGGTATAAAACAGATACGCCTAAGGCTAATCCTAGTGTGAATAATAAATACTTACTATTTGGAGTATTTTTGAATCCTGTTATTGCTTTTTTTGAAAAGACAAGATATATTATTTCTATTATGTATATATATGCTGAAATATAATAAGGTAATAACAATAAAAGTATGTTAAATAAAATAATTCGTTGATCAAATGTCCAACGTGATTTTATTGATGCGATAATGTTCATAAATTCCTCCTAAACATATAACAGTATAGCATAGTAAAGATAGCTGTTCAATGAAAGGATATTATATGCAAACATACCTATACCAATTTAATTGGCCACCAGCACAAAAAGATTTATGTAAACTTGAAGCTAAGTATTTATTCAATGTAGACTTAGAGGATAAGATATTAATAACATCAACTAATATATGTGTGGATACAAGTGTTTTTATTAAAGCTAAAATAGATATATATTGTTGTGAGGAAAGTGAATCAATATTGCTTGATAAACTAAAACAACAAAATATTCAATTAGATAGCTATAAGGTCATCTACTTGAAAAATGAAACAACTCATATTGATTATGAATATTCGCTTAAAATGTGTAATCAAGTAAGTAAGTGTTTTACAGGAAAAATTCAAATGAAAGAGCCTGAAACAACAATAGCGATAACGAATGTTAATAATATATGGTATGTTGGTAAATATTATCATGGCATCCCAAGTTGGAGAAATTATATGAAAAAACCATATACCTTTTCAAATGCTTTAGATTTACGACTTGCAAGAACAGTTGTAAATATTGCCGCTAAAAATGATCCAACACGTTCAATCATTGATCCATGTTGTGGCATGGCTGGTGTTGTATTAGAAGGGTTGGCTTTAGGGTATACGATATGTGGTTTTGATATTTCACGTGAAGTTTCGTATAAAGGACGATTGAATGTTGAATATTATGGATATGACCCAATGTTAATTAACAGAAGTGATATTAAAGATATTCAAGGGCATTATGATGTTGCGATTATTGATATTCCTTATAACCTATATGCGCCAATTACACATCAACAACAATGCGATATTCTAAGTGCTGCAAGAAAAATATGTGATATGTTTATTTTAATAAGTTATGACGATATGACAAAAGAAGTGTGTGAGGCTGGTTTTACTATTGAAGACTACTGTGTAGTTAAAAAGACAGAGTTTACATCATTTGAAAGAAAGATATTTGTTTGTAAATAAATTATGGATGTATCGAAATATATAAAAAAATATAAGTGGAGTATGATTGTTGCTTTTGTGTGTAAAGTAATTGAAGCAATTTGTGAATTATGTATACCAGTTGTTGTAGCATTAATCATTGATAAAGGGATATCTACAAATGATATGAATTATATATGGACAATGATTATTGTTTTGTTTTCATTAACTATAGGTGGCTACGGGTTTGCCTTAGTATGTCAATATTATGCATCGGTTAGCAGTCAAAAAGTAGCAACAGATTTGCGCTTAGCAGTATATAAACATATTCAATCTATAAGCCAAGAGAATATTGAAAATATAAAAGTGTCATCTTTAATCAATCGAGTAACAAATGACATTATTTCTGTGCAACAAATGATTGCATTAACACTGCGCCTGGCATCTAGATTACCATTTTTAATTATTGGATCATTAATAGCATGTTATATAATTAGTGATTCCCTATTTTTAATATTTATTATAGCCACTATTATTCTATTCATATTAATTGTAAAGATTACAACATATTCAATAAAAAAATATCATCATATCCAATCAACAAATGACAAAATTGTATCTTCGATTCATGAATCACTTACTGGTATGCAAGTAATTCGTGCCTTTGGTATACAAGATTACCAAATAGAAAATTACAATCATATTATTGACGGTAAATTACAGATTCAAAATAAGGTGATTAATGTTCAGTCTTTATTACAACCTGGATCATATTTATTAATCAATGTCGCTTCATTAGTAGTAATTTATTTTGGTGGTAAAGAAATTACATTTGGAACATTAAGTCAAGGAGATGTGGTAGCATTAATTAATTATTTAACACAAATATCAATGGCATTATTTGTACTAGTAAATTTATTATCATTATATTTTAAAAGTATTACTAGTTATAAAAGAGTAAATGAAGTATTGCAATTACCTGCAAAAGAATATCAAGTAAAAAGGAAAGAAGCATCTCATTTACTAGAAGTTGATAACATTACTTTTGGATATCACTCACATCCGGTTATTAAAGATATTTCTTTTACATTAGATAAAGGAAAACAACTAGCAATAATTGGTCCAACGAGTTCTGGGAAATCAACGATTGTAAATATTCTAATGGCAATTTATAAGCAACAACATGGAAATGTATGGATTGATGGGTTTGATAATCAAACAATTGAACCACATGAGTTATCAAAACTGATAACGTATGTTAGTCAAAGTCCAGCATTATTTAATGGTACTTTAATTGAAAATGTATGTATTTCTAATAATAATCAAAATGATGTAGGTAAAATTTTAAAACAAAGCCAGGCTTTTTCTTTTGTATCAAAAAAAGGCTACACTAGTAAAGTGGAACAAAATGGCAAGAACTTATCAGGAGGACAAATTCAACGGATAGCAATTGCTAGGGCATTATATTCGGGCTCAAAGATTATTGTATTCGATGAAGCGTTTAGTGCACTAGATAGTATAACAACAAGAAAGATTCAACAAGCAATCACGCAAGAAAAGCTTACAAGCGTTATTGTAAGTAAAAAAGTTTCAGTGGTTAAGCATGCTGATGAGATTCTATATGTTGAGACTGGTCAAGTTATTGGTCGGGGAAGTCATCAAGAATTATATATAAATTGTTTGCCTTATAAAGAATTATGTGACTTACAGGGAAGTGAGATAAGTTATGAATAAAATAAAGCAGTTTATCCAAATTGTAAAAATTGAACCATTGAAAATCATTTCATTATTAGGGTTAACTTTTATTTATGTATTATCTTGTCTCTATGTCCCTATTCTAATAGGCGAGGCTATTAATATTTTAGTAATGAAGGAGATTGAATTTACTATATTATTACAACAGTTAATAATTATTGCAGGCATTATAGGAGTTGTTGTAATTAGCCAATATGTATTAAATATCTCAATCAATAAAATTTCTTACATTACAGGAATTACACTTCAAAAAAAGCTATATAAAAAAATATATGATGTAAAAATACAATATATCTATACTAATTTACAAGGTGAGATTGTGAGTCGTATAACGAGTGATGTTGATTTAGTAGTTAATGGTATGATATCAAGTATAACATCCTTTTTTAGTGGTCTAATTCAAATTGTATTAACAATTGTAATTATGCTTTTAATCGATATACCAATTGCATTAGTAGTAATTTTTCTTACACCATTATCAATGCTTGTAGCGGCAATTATTGTAAAGCGTAGTCATCGCTATTTTCAAAATGAAGTGGCGCTTCGTGGTAAAATGATGGCATTTGTCAGTGAACGAATAGAAAACCAACAAGTTATTAATAGTTTTGGGTTTCAACATAAGAATGTTGAAGAATTCATGGTAATTAATGATGAGGTTCATCAAAATGGAACATTATTTCAATTTTATGGAGCATTAGTTAACCCTACAACCCGTTTTATTAATAGTTTGATTTATGCTAGTGTTTGTTTAATGGCATCAATGGCTGTTATAGATGGAAAGTTTGAAGTTGGTATACTTGTTACATTTCTTGCATATGTTGGACAATATACAAAGCCCTTCAATGAAATAGCCGCTGTAAGTAGTGAATTACAAGTTACCTTTGTTGCAATACAAAGAATTAATGAATTATTGAATCAACCATCTAAAAGTTATGAAGGAAATCACCCAATTCCAAGAACTATTGAAAAACTCAGTTTTGATAATGTATGCATGTCATATGATACAAAACAAGTAATTAATAACTTATCTTTAGATATAAAAGCTAATACAACTACGGCAATAGTTGGTAAAACGGGAAGTGGGAAAACAACCTTATTCAATTTATTATTACGTTTTTATGAACAAACCAGCGGCAAGATAAAAATTAATGAAACACCTATTGAAGAATTTTCAAGAAAAGACTTACGTTCCATGTTTTCTATTGTTTTACAAGACCCTTGGATTTGTAGTGGGACAATCGAGCAAAATATTACTTTATGTAATAATACTGCTTCAAGAAAAGAAGTTATTGAAGTTTCTAAGAAACTAAATATTCATGAAGGTATACTGTTATTAGAAAATGGATACGATACCAAAGTTGAAGCAAATGATAAACGTTTTTCAAAAGGGCAAATGCAATTAATTGCTCTTGCTAGAATATTACTAAGCGATTCTAAAATCTTATTATTTGATGAAGCGACAAGTGCCTTAGATACCCGCAGTGAGTACGTAATTCAAAATGCCCTGTCATATATGACAAATAATAAAACAGCAATCATTATAGCTCATCGACTGTCGACAATTGTAAATGCAGATACGATTGTAGTGATGGAAGATGGGCGCATTGTTGAACAAGGCAGTCATCTTGAGTTAATGAAAAATAAAGGTTATTATTATAATCTATACAAAAGTCAATTTACGGAGGAAAAAACATGGCAAATATAACAACTTATACTGGAAAATCAATTAATCCACTATTTATGAAAGAGAGCGATATCTCAAGTGTCGATATAAGTCATGCATTATCATTTATGACGCGTGCTAATGGACATTTTAAAAGTTTTTATTCTGTTGCTAAGCATAGTATTAACTGTGCTATTGAAGCTAGAGCTAGAGGGTATGATATCGATGTTCAATTAGGGTGTCTAATGCATGATGCTAGCGAAGCTTATTTAAGTGACATTACTCGTCCTATTAAGCCACTACTTCCAAAGTATCTTGAAATTGAAGAAGAACTGCAAAATAAAATCTATAAGCATTATATTGGTAGAGATTTAGAGCTAGAAGAACTATCTTTAATTAAAGAGATTGATGATGAATTACTAATTATTGAGTTTGACAAGTTGATGATAACTCATGACTTCTATGAAGTTCCAAAATTTTATGGAAAGTTACAGTTTATGTTTGAGCCATTTGATCAGGTAGAAAAACAATTTATAACAATATTATATGAATTACAAAAAGAAAAGGATTCTAGGTCATAGTGAAGTAGGGGTATTTTATTAGACATTGAATTACCAGGAAAAGGAATGATTAAGAATCATTCCTTTTCTTGTTGCAGTAATATGTGTTCGATAAATAATTAAGACATAAAAAAACGAACCTTTATAAATTGGTTTTCCAATTCTTGTAGTTCGTCTCAAGACTTATAGAATTCATTTTTAACGACATCTTTGTAATGCTTGCTTCACACGTGATTCATCTAAGAAGCGTAATGAAGTTTCATAAGATTTTTGTCCATAAATAAAACGTACTTTTGATTCTTTAGGATAAGTAACTCGCTTAATCTTACGATAGTCAAGCACAGCTTTTCCGATAATCATTTGGCGACTACCGATGTATGTGATTTGACCAAAAAAATAAGTAACACCAATTGTAGCAATTGTTGATATATTCAATATTGCTAGTGTTGTAGCTAAATCACTATTAATGTTGATAATTGCAAAAAAGACACCAATAGTACATATACCAATATAAATAATGCCAAGAATACAATAAAAGATAAGACCTTTTTGATTAATACATAAAGTTAATGTTTTATCTTTTTGCTTGTGTTTTCTAAATGAAAAGATTAATGAGATATTTACAAAAAATAACCAACAAAATACAATTGTAACTAGTATTGGTAAAATTGAAAGAAAGATATCCATAAAATACTCCTTTTTTTGATATATGTATATTATATAAAAAAAATATGTAGTTGCCTACATATTTTTTAAATTTAGTTTATTTTAAAGTCACTTCCTATTGTTTCGCTTGTTTTTTTAGTGAAATATTCAGTAATATCATACTCCTCTTGACTTAAGATATAATGTTTATCTTGTAAATCTGATGAGTAATCACTTAATTTATAAACTGTAGGGTTTGCTTCTTTGATGTTTGATGAGCTTGATTCAAAGTGATTAATAAGCATTGTCCATTCAACATTTTCTATTTGAATGGTCCCATCTTTTTCAACAAAATCAAGAGATAGCATACCTTCTAGTTGATTATCAACAGATTCCATTGTACTGATAAAATTACCTAAGCTATAGGCAACTAATGTTTGATTACCGTCTTTACCAGTAAGCCACTCCATTGGTTGAATCACATGAGGATGATGTCCGATAACTAGATGTACACCTAAATCAGCAAAAAATTGAGCATTATCTTTTTGCATTTGATTTGTTTCATAGCTACTTTCTACGCCCCAATGGGCAGAAACGATAACAACGTCACTTGCTTCTTTAGCGCGGTTAATATCGGCAGTCATTTGTTCCGGGTCAAATCCATGAACTGCATACTCATTTGTTGTTGTGTAACCGTTTGTACCATATGTATAACCAACAAATGCAAATGTAATACCATTACGTTCAATTGTTTTGACACGATCGCTATCTTCTTGACTATTATGAACTCCGACAAGTAATACTTCAGGATGTTCTTTCCAAATTTCAATCGTATTTTCAATGCCGATATACCCTTTATCTAATGAATGATTTGAAGCGCTATTAACAACATCAAAGCCGATGCTTGTAAGATCACTAGCAAGTTGCTTAGGAGAGTTAAAAGCTGGATAACCAGTGATTCCTAAACTATCACCACCAATAATACTTTCTTGATTGATAAATGCTAAATCTACACCAGCAATATCATCACTTACATTTTGATAGAGTTGTAAAAAGTTATATGTGCCATCTAGATACTCTCCGGCATGTAAATCACCAGCTGTATAAATTCGTTCATGTCCAATATTGTCACCTACTGCAAGCATTGAAACTCGTTTTTCTTCTGTTGTTGGATTTACTATAGTTTCGGGCTCATTTGATGGTACTTGATTTGAAAAGAAGATGGAATTAATAAGTAACCATATCCCCGCTATAGTAAGAATAATGAGTATAAGAGCTGCAACTCTTCTTCGTGTTCTTTTTTTCATCTCTAATCCTCCATGTTTCTAGCAACATATTCATCATATGTTAAATTTGATTGTTCAACTTTTTTTGCAAGATCCACACCTACATAACGGACATGCCAGCTTTCATATCCATAGCCAGTAATATTTTCTTTTCCTTCAGGATAGCGAAGGATAAAGCCATAATTACTAAATTGTGATTTCAAAAATTCATAATGCACTGAATCAGCAATATCTTCATAATGTCCACCATCAATTGAAATATCAGCAGCAAGACCGGTAGCATGTTCACTGTGACCTGGGCGAGCTACATATTGATCGGTATATTCTACACCATAGTTATCCACCATGTTAGTATATATTTGATTTTGAAATTCATTTGAACGATATCCACTATAAACATATATTTCAAATCCTTCTTGACGGCATACATCTGCCATCTCTAAAAAGGCGTCAGCAGCTTCTTGTCGTAGTTTTTGTCCTTTTAAATTATCAACAGTAACTAAATCAGAAGGTACCCATTCTAAAGGTAATTGATATACTTTATTAACAAGGCTATCAATTGCTTCTGGATTAGTGACAATTCTGGGTTCTGTGCTGAAGAAAGGGACATCGATTCCCATATTTACATGGGTAACAATATCTTCAATTGAATAGCTTGGATTTGCTTGCTGATACGAACTATAATTTGCTTCATAAGTTGGTATATAGTAACTAAGTGATGCAAAACTACTAACTGGTATTTCTTGATTATCAATTGGTGTTGTATCCGTAGTTTTTGTATTGTTTGTAGTCATAAATATAACAATACCAACAACAAGTATAATCGGTATAATTATAAGTATAACTTTTTTAATGTTTAATTTTTTCATAAGTATTTCTCCTTAATATATATTGTATCAAATGTTGTAAAAGATACAATAAAAATACTTTGACACGTGTGTTAACATGTGCTAACATATTCTTGCGTTAGCTAGTACTAACAAAGTGATGAGGAAAATAAAGTGAAAAAATATAAAATTACAATTGCGCTTATCATAATGATAATTATAACATCATTAATATCATTATTTATTGGGGCAATCGACTTAACACCAATATTACAAGGTGACTATACAAATATAGAGCTTATACTTATAACTAGATTAGCTAGATTATTAGCAATCTTATGTACTGGTGTGGGAATGAGTGTTGCTGGTTTAATAATGCAAAAATTATGTATGAATAATTTTGTATCACCAACTACTGGGGCGACTGTAGCTTCAGCTCAGTTTGGGGTACTTGTGGCAATGATGCTATTTTCAAATGCATCATTGATGGAAAAAACAATGATCTCATTTGTTGTATCAATTCTTGGAACTTGGGTTTTTGTTTATTTTATTCAAAAAGTTAAATTTAAAGATGTTGTAATGATTCCGTTAATTGGGATTATGTTTAGTAGTGTAATAAGTGGGCTTACAAATTATTTTGCATATCGATTTGATATGATGCAATCATTACAGTCAACATTAATCGGAGATTTTTCACTAATTCTTCGTGGGAATTATGAAATTGTATTTCTAGTTATTCCATTAATTATTATTTCTTTTATGTATGCAAATCATTTCAATGTTGTTGGAATGGGTGAAAACTTTTCTAAAAATCTAGGTGTAAATTATAAAGTTGTTCTATTTTTGGGACTTACAATTTGTGCCCTAATTACATCAAGTATTGTTGTAACTGTAGGGACCGTATCCTATATTGGATTAATTATTCCAAATCTTGTAGCAATGTTTCGAGGAGATAAGATAAAAGAAAGCTTACTTGATGTTGCTTTGTTTGGAGCTTTATATGTACTTGTATGTGATATTATTGGTAGAGTTGTAATCTCTCCGTATGAATTACCTATAGATTTAATTTCAGGAATTATTGGAAGTATTGTCTTTTTGGTAATGATGTTTAAAAGACTTAGTCCAAAGAAAAGGAGATCTAAGAATGCAAAAATTCAAACTACTGATGCAGGATAATCGCTCAAAATTATTTTTGATGATTGCAGTCTCATTAATTTTTGTTGGCGTATATATGACCATCGATGTTAATATGAAATTCTTTGAATATGCGATGTCAATTCGTATACCAAAAGCATTTGCGATACTAATTTCAGCATTTTGTATAGGCTATGCTAGTATTATCTTTCAATCAGTTATTAATAATAGAATTGTTACACCTTGTTTACTAGGAATGAATTCATTATATGTATTAACCCATACAATCCTTGCATTTCTTTTAGGAACCGGAAGTGCTCTAATGACAAATGGAAATCTCTCGTTTCTATTAGATTTAGTAATTATGGGGGTAGCGGCAACAATAATTTATGGTTTTTTGTTTAAAAAGACAAAATATAATGTATTGTATGTATTGCTTGCTGGAACAGTTATTGCAACATTATTTACAAGTATATCTAATACAATGATGCGTACGATGGATCCAAATGAGTTTCAAACATTACAAGATAGTTTAATAGCTGGATTTTCAAATGTTAATTCTGAGATAATCGGAGTTACTATAGCGTTAATTATTGTTGTATTTGTAGTATTTAGAAAACATATAAAAATATTAGATGTGTTAACTCTTGGGAAAAATCAAGCAATCAACTTAGGTGTTGATTATGATCGTAGTATTAGTCGACTGTTGTTAATGGTAACGATTCTTATTGCGATTGCCACTGCATTAGTTGGTCCGATTTCTTTTTTAGGATTAATTGTAGCTAATATTTCTAGAGAATTATTTAAAACATTTAAACATTCTTATTTAATGGCTGGGTCATTTCTCATAGGAATAATTATTCTCTTTGCAGGACAAACATTAATTGAGCATATGTTTAACTATACAGCAGTAATCTCAGTATTTATTAATGTATTTGGAGGTATTTACTTCATGTACTTAATTTTAACGAATAAAGGAGCATAACATGAAAGTAAATAACATTATCAAACAATATAATGGTGAAAATGTAGTAAAAGGAGTTAGTTTTCAATTACACCGTAATGCGGTAACTTCTTTCATTGGACCAAATGGTGCTGGTAAATCGACAGTACTAAATATGATTACAAGATTGATAGGTCATGATAGTGGTGAAATCCACTTTGGAGATACTGAACTTAAAAAGTGGAATAACAAGGAACTTGCTAAGAAACTTGCTATTTTAACGCAATCAAACAATATTCAAATGAAACTAACAGTAAGAGAATTAGTTGGTTTTGGTAGATTTCCATATAGTGGGAATCATCTTACTAAGGAAGATAATGAAAAAATTGATGAAGCAATTGCTTATATGGAACTTGAAGAATTTTCCGATCGATTCATTGATGAACTTTCAGGTGGGCAACGCCAACGTGCATATATTGCTATGGTAATAGCACAAGATACTGAGTTTGTATTCTTAGATGAACCGACAAATAATCTAGATATCTATCATTCATCAAACATGATGAAAATTTGTCGCAAACTATGCGATGATTTAGGAAAGACGGTTATTTTAGTTTTACATGAAATAAATTTTGCTTCTTGTTATTCAGATTACATCGGAGCTTTTAAGAATGGTGAGTTACATACATTTGGTACAGTTGATGAAGTAATGAATAAAGAAGTTTTAAAAGATTTATATAATGTTGATTTTGAAATCCAATATATTAATGGAAAACCAATATCAATATACTATTAGTGGCTTAATGCCACTTTAAAAAAGGCATCATGTTAGTTTAAACTAACTAAAAAATATAAGAAAGAGGAAAGAAAATGAAAAAAGTATTATCAATTTTATTAGTAGCAGTTTTAGGGATATCTTTAACTGGTTGTGGAAGTGCAACAACTGAAGATACAAATGACAGCAGTAAAACAGTACAAATTGAAGCAGTAAATGGAAGTGATGAGATGATTATGGTAGATTATCCATTAGATCCTCAAAGAGTTGTAGTATTAAACTACCAAACATTAGACTTCTTAGATGCAGTAGGGTTAGGAGATAGAGTAGTAGGTACAATTAGTGATTCAACAATGCCAGAACATTTACACAAATATATGAATGATCCTGAAATTGCTCAATTAGGTGGTATGAAAGAATATGACATGGAAAAAATTATGGAATTAGAACCAGATATGATCTTTTCAAGTGACCGTTCAGCATCAAACTATGATGAGTTTGTTAAAATTGCACCAACATTTGCAGCGTATATCGATTATGAAAAAGGATTCTTTGATAGTTATAAAGAATTAGCTACTAAGCATGCGACAATCTTCAATGTAGGAGATAAAGTTGATGCTACAATTGATGGATATGAAGAAAGAATTGTTAAAATCGCAGAAGTATCACAAGGTAAATCAGCGATGTTATTAATCTTTGCTGGTGGATTAAATGTATTAGGTGATGATGGAAGAGCTTCTATCGTAACAAATGAAATGGGATTCAAAAATATGTATACTGGTGAAGATGTTAACCATGGAAATATTTCGTCATATGAAGGGATTTTAGAACAAAATCCAGAGTATATCTTTGTATTAGATAAAGATACTGCAGTAGGTGAAGACTCAACAGCTGCAAAACAACAAATGGATAATGAAGTTATTCAAAAAACAGATGCATATAAAAATGACAAAATCATCTACTTAGAACCAGGAAATGCATGGTACTTAGCAGATGGTGGTATTACTTCGATGGATTTAATGATTACAAATATTGAAGAAGGTTTAGGAATCAAGTAAAATAACTAGGCAAGGAAACTTGCCTATTTTACATATGGAGAGGAGATTGTATGAATCCAAAACAAGCAATTAAAAACAGACAACCAATAACAAGTATCTATCAAGCTACAGTTGACTTTTGCATGCAGCAAGAATACATTGAAATAGCACTACACTCAAATAGTGAATATCCAATTATTGAAAAAGCACATTATAAGTATATTGATGGTAAACACATCATGATGATTGTTGGGGTGTCAGGATTATATCAAGCAATAGAGAATCACACATTGGTTTCTGGCATGATTTTTGATAAAAATGATGTTGGATTTAAAATGACAAAAAGAATGTATGGAAAATATACATGCCTACAATTAGCGTCTGATAATCCAATTATTGAACGACTTAAAGAAGATGGTTTATACAAAAAAATGATTCATCATGGAGCAAAGTTATTTCAATTAGAACTAAATGAAGGATGTCTATATTTTTCTAGTAATGAAATTTATACCATAGATGCTAAAATGCAACCAAGCTTTGCATCAAAATCATTATCGGGGAAGCCAAGATTTGAAAATAGTCGTTTAGTATTGATGGAATATTGTGATCGTGAAGTTATTTTTAGTACTATTATTGAAGATGGGATTTATTATACATTAAGTAGAAAAGATGCACGTAAGATAGAATATATTCAATCTAATCAAGAATGTAAATTTTATGATGGAATAGAAAATCATTTTACAAGCAAAATTACAATTTTAGATGATAGCCAAATTGAAGTCATCTTTAATAAATTAAAAGACACACATAATAGTTATTTTAAATCGATGGATGGTTTAGTGGCACTTGCATTTCAAAAATAATATTTTCATTTAATGAAAATCAACTTTTGAAATATGAAAAAAAATAATGTGGTATCTATGTTATTATATAGGTGTCCCAAATGTGCGTGTTCTTTTTTCCCGAATAGAATACGAATATTCATACAAATAGATACTATTTGTACTTCCAAACAGACATAATGTCTGTTTTTTTTTATTTTAAGAAAATTACCCAATTTATAATATGAATATGGTATGATGACAACTATATGGAGGAAATCTAGATGTATAAATTATTATTAACAGATTTGGATGAAACGCTACTAGTTGATCATCATGTACCAGTTGAGAATCTAGAAGCAATAAAAAAAGCAAAAGAAAAAGGGACTTATGTAGTGCCATGTACTGGTAGAGGATATGAGCTGATTAAAGATGTTTTATGTGAATTAGAAACATATGATAAACCAAATGAGTATTCTATTTGTTTTAATGGTGGGATGGTTGTTGAAAATAAGAATCGTAAAGTATTATTTTTTAAAGGATTAGAATATGAATGTTTAAAGAAACTTGTCGAACTATCAAATAATTATGAAGTTGGTTTAATGCTTTTTACTATTGATAAGTGTTATATGATTAATCCTGGACAATCAGAGATTGATCGAAAAATTGCTCAAAATGCTGATTTTGAAATATTAGATATCGGGGCTGATATTTCATTTCTAAAAGATAACCAAATTGCTAAGGTGTTATATATTAAGGAAGATATGAATTACTTGCGAAAAATTGTTAGTGAATTACAAGATGATTTGAATAAGCTAAATGTAGCGATTAGTTATTCATCACATCGCTATTTAGAATTTAATGCTTTGGGTGTTAATAAAGGATCAGGGTTACACTTTCTAGCAAACTACTTACAAATTCCAGTAAGTGAAGTAATTGCAGTTGGTGACAATTATAATGATGTAGAAATGATTAAAGAAGCTGGACTAGGAGTCTGTGTAGCAGGTGGATATGATGATATAAAATCTCTTGCTAAATATGTCACAGAAAATGACTATGATAAAGGTGCTGTTAAAGAAGTAATTGAAAAATTTATACTAGTGGAGGAAGAGACAAATGGGATATAAATTAATTGTTAGTGACTTAGATGAAACATTATTAAATGATCAACATCGTTGTCCTCAAAGCAATATTGATGCTATAAAAAAAGCAAGAGAAGAATATGGTGTGAAGTTTGTATGTGGAACCGGTAGAGGATACCCATCAATTAATAGAGAACTACAAGATATTGGATTATATGATATGGCAGGAGAGTATTCAATATCATATAACGGCGGTGCTATTACGGAAAACAAAGATTCAAGAGTTATTACTTTTAAAGGGTTAGGATTTGAAAAAATGAAAGAAATCTTTCAATTTGGTCTTAACTGTGATGTCTGTATCCATGTTTACACAATTGATTCCTTATATATGTTTAACGCCAATCAAGGAGAAATCGACCGTTTTAATGCTCATGGAACAGTTTTTCATGTTATTGAAGAAAACAGTGTGGACTTCTTAAAAGATGAAAAGATTGCTAAAATATTATTCCAAAACTTAGATGTACCATATCTAAAAACACTAGAACCACAAATGCAACATATTGTTAAAGAAGATGTTGAAGTAAGTTATTCTTCAAATCGCTATATCGAATTTAATGCTCGTGGGGTTGATAAAGGACAAGGTGTTATTGAACTTGCGAGTATCTTAGGAATAGATATTAAAGATACAATTGCAGTTGGTGATAACTACAACGATTTATCAATGTTACGTGTAGCTGGATTATCAGTAGCCGCAAATAACGCTGTAGATGATGTAAAAAAAGAATGTGATTATGTAACCAATGCAAATAATAATGAAGGTGTAATAGCGGAATTGATCGCTAAGTTTATTTTCAATGAAGACGTTTAAGAATATAATTGAAAAGCAAAGACAGCTCCCATACTTTCAAAACATTGAAAACTTTATAGATGAAGAATATGCGACTAAAACAATCTTCCCACCTAGAAGCTGTCTATATGGGGCATTTGATCAATGTGAATTTGAAGACGTTAAAGTAGTTATTTTAGGACAAGATCCTTACCATGGTGATGGGCAAGCTAATGGTTTAGCATTCAGTGTAAATAAGGGGATGCCACTGCCACCAAGTTTGAAAAATATTTATAAGGAATTACACGATGATATTGGATGTCTTATACCATATCATGGAGATTTAACAAAATGGGCAAGACAAGGAGTTCTGTTATTAAATACAACACTAACTGTTGAAAAAGCAAGAGCGAATAGTCATAGTAAATGTGGTTGGCAAAAATTCACTCAAAATGTTATTGATGAATTAAATAATCGAGAAAAACCAATGGTATTTATATTGTGGGGCAAACAAGCAATTGATAAAGGAAAAAATATTGATACTTCAAAACATTGTGTAATTACTAGTGTTCATCCTTCGCCACTTTCTTGTTATCGTGGATTTTTTGGGTCAAAACCCTTTAGCAAAGCAAATGCTTTTTTAGTGGAACAAGGAAGCATCCCCATTGATTGGAGCATTAATGAGTTATTTTAGTAATATTAATGATGCTATTAGTTATATAGAATCAAAACGTAGTAAAAGAACCCTAGAACAATTCCAAGATACTTTAAAAAAACATAATATAAATACTGATATTCCTAATGTCATCCATGTTGCTGGAACAAATGGAAAAGGCTCAACAGTTACAATGATAAAAGACTTATTAATGCATCATGGCTTTACCGTAGGGACATTTACATCCCCGTATATGATTTGTCATAATGACCGTATTTGTATTAATAATCAAATGATTGATGATACTACCTTGTTGCAATATGTAAATACACATTATCAATTAATAGAAGATGAAGGTTTGTCAATGTTTGAAATTGATGTGTTGTTTATGTTGTTATATTTTACTAAAAAGCAACCTGATTTTTGTATTATAGAAGTAGGCATTGGTGGACTGCTTGATAAAACAAATGTTCTAAGTAGTAAAGTGGCAGTAATTACGAACATTGGCTATGATCACGAATTTATGTTAGGAAACACGCTTGAACAAATTGCTAGTCATAAAGCTGGGATTATTAAAGAATACCAAAAGTGTTATACAACTGAAACGAATCCGAATCTGCAAAATATATTTATTCAAGAAGCTATTCAAAAAAATAGTATAGTGCATTTGGTTTCAACCAATACCAAGTACGATTTGAATAGGATGGTATTGTATCAGCGTTTAAATATTTCCCTGGCAATTGCAGTTATAGAGAATATTATAAAAATAGAACCAGAAAAAGTGCAAGCAGCTATTGATGCCTTTTACATGCCTGGACGTTTTGAAAAGATTGGGAAGTTTTATATTGATGGGGCACATAATGTTAGTGGAATTCAAGCAATAGTTACGGCTATTGAGGAAATTAACAGCCAATCATTATGCATTATCTTTAGTGCCCTGCAAGATAAAGACAGAGAAAATATGCTATCATTATTAAGTAAGTATAAATTATATCAAGTGTATTTTGATGACGAACGTTGTTTAAAACAAGGGGTATATTATAAAGAACAAATGATAAAAGCATATCAAGAGTATGAACATATTGTTGTTGTAGGTTCTATGCACTTTGCATCAGTAGCTAGAAAATATGCTAGTACGTTAATATAATTAATCTAAATGCACAAGCAATAGCTTGTGCATTGTCTATTTAAGGTCCATAGTTTAATGGTTCTTCAAACTCGGCCCAAGCGTAGTATACAGATGCAAGTAAATAACGTTTATTGTTTACCTTATCAAAAATGACAAAATGGTCTCGTCCAGCCTGCTCTAATACACCTGTATATACTTGGTCACGCCAATCTGTGCTTCCAGTATATGTGAAGTAAAAAGTACCTGTTTTACCAATATTATTTCGTAAAATATTTTCGGTATATAAAGCTGTACTTGGAGATGTGTCAACTCGCTTTTGACGTTCGTTGAAATCTTCTTCACGTACTAAATATGGATTTAAATCATTAAAATAGTTCATATTTCCTCCTTATAATTTACAATTCAAGTCATCTTTTGAATCATAGAAGCAATGTTTTTTATACCTTCCAGCTAAAGTACCAAAGAATTCTGGTGGACAAGTCACATTAGTTCCGGGATTTTTAAACCACAATGCATAATATGCTGGATCTCGTCGGTAATTAAATATTGCTTTTTTTGCAAGTTCTAATTCTTTGGCATTTGCACCTTGATAAAATAAAGGTGTATTTATTCCAGCAAAAGCATTTAGTTGGTAAATAGCGTCGGTGATGGTAGGTGTTAAGTCAAATACATCACATGTTGCAACAACGCGATTAACAACAACATTACCAACTAGTAACATACCAATTTCTCCTTCGCCGACCGCCTCTGAACGAATTAGTCGTGCAAGTAATTCAATTTCCTTTTCTGTATAAGCAACTCGAGGGCTCATAGTATCACCTCATAAAAATAATATGCTTCAAAAGTGAATTTATGAATAATTGGGAAAGGTTGAAATATCGTATAAATTTGTGTACAATAGATACAGAGTTTATTATATTTTAAGGAGGAAGTATGAAAAGTGTAAAGAAGATACTTATTCTATTGTTAAGTATCGCAACTTTAACAGCTTGTGGGAGCAAGGAAAAAGAAGTTGTTGTAAATAAAGATGGGACAAAGTACGAGGTAAGTGAGGCAGTAAATTTTTATTATCCTGCTGGTTATCAGCAAGCTAAAACAGCTAATGCAAAATCGGTAGCTTTAGATGAAGAATACAAAATCCTAATGTTTAATAAAGAAAATCAATCATACTTTTATACGGGAATAGAAGATGAGACTGAAAATGTTATTGAGGAAAAAGAAGTATTATTTGTAGCTTCGCTCGAGGAAGATAAAGCAACTATTGACTCAACTACTGATATTGAATTAGAGAGTGGGATAACGGTATTACAAGTCAAAGGCAACTATCAAGAAACAGGTGTAAATTTTATTTTGATTGTTTATTTTGAAGAAAAAACAACACATGTGCTTGGTTACTTTGCAAATAGTGAAGATTTTAAAGATAATGTAAATCAAGTTGAAACGTTTCTAGAAACATTAACTGTTCAAAGTGAAACAAATTAGTTGTAAAGCGTATATTTTATGATATACTGAACTAAATTATAAGTAAGAAAAGTATGATATGGATATTGATTATAGAGAAAGCTAGATGGTGGAAATGCTTGCAATAATATATCAAAAATGCCCTTACTTGAGTCTTTTGAAAAGAAAGAACGTGAACTAGCGTTAATAGTACTAATTAAGCATATACTACTTGGTGGATAAGCGCTTTGGCGTCTAGGTAGTACTGCTTTTTTTTGTGGGAAAGGAGAATTTATGAAATTATTTAATACCCTAACAAATAAAAAAGAAGAGTTTAAACCAATTAAAAAAGATCATGTGAGTATGTATGTTTGTGGACCAACGGTCTATAATTACGTTCATATCGGAAATACGCGCCCTATGGTTGTATTTGATGTACTACGTCGTACATTAGAATATAGCGGATATAAAGTTGATTTTGTATCAAACTTTACGGATGTTGATGATAAAATTATTACAGCTGCAAAAAATGAAGGTGTAACAGAAAAAGAGTTAACAGATAAATATATTGAAGCTTATAATGAAGTGCGTCAAGGATTGAATTTATTATTTCCAACACATTCACCAAGAGTAACAGAAACAATGGAACAAATTATATCCTTTATTAAAGAATTAGTTGACGAAGGATTTGCATATGAAGTAGAAGGTGATGTATACTTTAGAGTAACTAAAATTCCAGAGTATGGACAACTATCAAAAATAAAAATTGATGACTTAGTTGCGGGTGCTAGTAACCGTGTGGATGAAAACACAAAAAAAGAACACAGTACTGATTTTGCATTATGGAAGAAAACAGATGATGGAATTCAATTCGACAGTCCTTGGTCTAAAGGAAGACCCGGATGGCATACTGAATGTGTAGTTATGATTCGTGATATCTTTGAAGATGGAAAAATTGATATCCATGGTGGTGGACAAGATTTAAAGTTCCCGCATCATGAAAATGAAATTGCTCAATCAATGGCATGTAATCATCATCCAATTGCGCACACTTGGATGCATAATCAAATGATTACTATTAAAAATGAAAAAATGTCTAAATCAAAAGGAAATGTTTTATGGGCAAAGGATTTATTAGAAGATTTAGGTGTTAATGTTTTTAAATGGTTAATGTTATCATCACATTACCGAAACCCTTTAAACTTCACTGATGAAGTTTTGGAAGGTGTTAAAAAAGAAGTTTTAAAAGTTGAACAAATTGTAAAACAACTGTCTGTATATAAGCAACTTCATAACTTGCCACATGGCATAGTGAATACAGAAAAAGTAGATACAATGGTAAATGCGCTTCTAGATGATTTAAATACATCTTTAGCTCTTACAAATATTTTAGATGCTGTAAAAGAAGCAAATCAATTATGGCGTCAAAGAGAAAAAGATGATATTAAATTGATGAATGCTCTAGCAACAATATTAAAGATGACAGATGTTATTGGATTTGTATTTAAAGGCGTAAAAATGGACGTAGAAATGATTGAATTATACAATAAGTGGGATGAAGCAAAGAAAAACAAAGATTTTGAGGAAGCAGATAAAATGCGTGCTATACTCGTATCTAAAGGGATTATATAATGAGGCCGGAGTTAATAAATGCATTAACTCTTGCATACTTAGGAGATGCATATTTTGAGTTGTTAGTTAGGGAATATTTGATTAGAGAAACTGATGTTTCAAAATCATATGATTATCAAAAACATGCAATTACTTTTGTAAGTGCTAAGAGTCATATGGCATTTATGAAAAAAGCAATGGAAGAAGATTGGTTAACAGAATCAGAAATAGATATTTATAAAAGAGGAAGAAATTCCAAAAGTAAAAGTAAAAATGAAACAATTGCCCATAGCCATTCAACTGGCTTTGAGGCAATTATTGGACATTTATATTTAAATAAAGAATTAGATCGTATACAGGAAATATTTGAGATATATAAAAAATTTTGTAATACTTTATAATGGAACAAATTTGAAAAAACTATGAAACAAAAGAGGATGTAAATTATGGAACAATATATATATGGAAGAAATACAGTAATAGAAGCGTTAAAAGGGGACAAAGCAATACATAGAATATGCTTACTTCAAAAAGATCCTGCCATTATTGACATAGCTCGAAAAAAGAGAATTCCAGTAGAGTTAGCTGATAAACACCATTTCTATCAAATGGTTGGTAAAGTTGTACATCAAGGAGTTGTTGCTTGTATAGAGGAGTATCGATACTTTTCTATTGATGAAGTACTTTCATCAATAAAACCAACAAAGCAGCCATTATTAGTGATGTTAGATGGGTTAGAGGATCCACATAATTTAGGTGCTATTTTACGTACTTGTGATGCAATTGGTGTTGATGGTGTTATTATTGGAAAAAATCGTAGTGTTAGTTTAAATGCAACAGTTGCCAAAGTATCAACAGGAGCAATTGATCATGTACCAGTAGTTCAAGTAACGAATTTATCTAGAACGATTAATGAGTTAAAAGATAAAGGATATTGGATTGTTGGATGTGATTTAGATAAAGATAGTGTAGATTATCGTAGTGTCAATTATGATATGCCGACAGTTTTAGTTATGGGTTCTGAAGGATTTGGAATTTCTAGACTTGTAAAAAAACAGTGTGACTATCATGTGATATTGCCAATGACTGGACACGTTACATCATTAAATGTGTCAGTAGCAACTGCTATCTTACTATACCAAGTGCATCAATCACGTCACCCCTTTAAATAGAAAGGGAGGTAACCAATATGGGTTACAATGAAGAGGAGTTATTATATTTAAGTAAGCAAGGTTGTCCAATTGCTACAGAGTATTTACTTAGGTGGTGTAAAGAATATGTTGAAAAAGTAATGCGTAATGTTAGTGTATATAATCAAAGTATCTATGATTTTCATGATTTAATTCAATGTGCATGGATTACTTGTATACAAGCGCTAGATCGATATCGCAGTGATAAGAAGTGTCGACTTAAAACATATCTTACAACCGTGATTCGAAATCAAGTGTCATCATTGCTTAGAAAAGTCTGTTTGGAGAAAGAAAGATTTCATGATCATAGTATTTCTTTAGACGAACAAAATAAGTCAGGATATTTCTATAATGAAGTCATTAGTGATTCTAGAAATCAATATAATCCTCGAACTTATTTATATGTTAGTGAAACAAAGATGAATTATGAAAATATTATAAATACACAATGTTCACCACTAGAAAAGGAAGTAATTGCCCTAAAGGCAAAAGGGAAAACGCATAAAGAAATAGCACAATCCTTAAATGTTGAAATAAAGGTTGTTTATAATGCGTTATATCGCATACAAAAAAAGCTTACATAACATAAATAATTTGACTATACAAGGTAATTGTGCTAAATTATAATAGCGAGAAAAGAGCTGATAATATGAAACATAAAGTAATTTTAGTTTGTAGCGAATGTTTATCAAGAAATTATTCGATTACAAAAAATCAAAGAGTAAACGTAGAAAGATTAGAATTAAATAAGTACTGTAAAAGATGCGACAAGCATACAGTGCATAAAGAAACAAAGTAGGAGGATAGTATGAAATTTAGAGACTGGTTTAGTATCAAAGGTATTCGTTCAGAAATGAAGAATGTAACTTGGCTTAGAAAGAAAAAATTATTAAAAAATACAAGTATTGTTTTAGCATTTTGTTTAGTGATGGGTGTTTTCTTTATTGGAGCTGACGCTCTTATTGCGAACATTTTAAAAGTGTTGGGGATAAACTAATATGGCTGGAATGAATGATGAAGGAAGACAGTGGTATGTAGTTAATACATATTCAGGTCACGAAAATAAAGTAAAAGAAAACTTAGAGAAACGTGTAGAATCTATGGGATTACAAGATTTATTATTCCGTATTGTAGTACCAGAACATGTAGAAACTGAGATCAAAGATGGAAAGAAAATTAATAAAACAAAAAATATGTTTCCAGGTTATGTCCTTGTAGAAATGGTCATGACAGATGAAGCATGGTATGTTGTTCGTAATACTTCAGGAGTAACCGGATTTATTGGTTCTTCAGGTGGTGGAGCAAAACCATTTCCATTACAAAAACATGAATTAGATCCAATTTTAAAGAAAATCGGATTACACACGACTATTGAAATTGATTATGGTGTAGGCGATGAAGTAAATGTTACAAGCGGACCATTTGCTGGTAAATCTGGAAAAGTTGAATCTGTTGATTTAGAAAAAGAAACTGCAAAAGTATTAGTTGATTTCTTAGGTAATTTAACACCAATGGTAGTTGAATTAATTCAATTAGAAAAAGCACAATAAGAATGTATTTACATTCTTTTTTGTTTAAGGAGAATACAAATGGAAAATAAATTATTGTTTTTTGATATTGATGGTACATTAATAGACTGTAACTTGGGTATTTATGAAATACCCGATAAAACGATTAAAACATTAGACAAACTAAAAGCTAGTAATCACGATGTCTTTCTTGCAACAGGAAGATGTCCGTGCTTTATTATGGATGGTGTGAATTCTTATCCATTTAGTGGATATGTAACATGTAATGGTTCTTATGTCGAATACAAAGGTGAAGAAATATATAAAAGCATTATTTCTAGTGAAGCTATTAGAAAAACACATGAATTTTGCGTGCAACATAATATTACGTATTACCTTGAGGGAAAAGATAAAATTTATGTATTAGATAAAAATCACCCAAAACATATTGAATTTCAAGATAATTGGGGAATGAAAGCTGAAGTAGTTATTGATGATTTTGACTTTGATACAATTGAAACTTATATTGGGATGATTGTTGTAAACAATATTGAGCAGATACCAGCGATGGTTGAGGCTTTATCACCCTATTATGATATCCAAAGACATGCTAGTGACTTCTCTTTTGACTTAACAAATAAAGGAGTATCAAAGGCAACTGGAATTGAAAAGCTTGTAGAAAAATTAAATCGTGATATGAAAGATACTGTTGCTTTTGGTGATGGACGAAATGATATCGAAATGTTAGAAACAGTATCATTAGGTATTGCGATGGGAAACGCATGCCCTGAAGCAAAAGAAGTTAGTGACTATGTGTGTCCCCGTGTAGATGAAGATGGTATTACAAAGGCAATTGAATATTTCAAGTTTATATAACATCTAGGAGAACTAGATGTTTTTATTATATAGTTTGATTTATCTGATATTATTTGTGTAAAATATATGTGTAATACATGTGCTACAACAATGATAGCGGTTACAAGATAATTTTTTCACAAGTTTATGTAAAATTTACATAAAAGCACTTGAAATAATTTTTTATATCATGTAATATACACGTGTATTCAAAATAAATTTTTCACATAAGAAAAACGGAGGAAAAAAAATGGCAGAAAAAAAAGTAGTAGATACAAAACCAGCTGAGCCAACAAATGAACAAGTTGACGCTCATGTTGAAGAGTTAGTATCAAAAGCATTAGTTGCTTTAAATGAATTTGAAGGATTTACTCAAGAACAAGTAGATCATATCGTTGCAAAATGTTCAGTAGCTGGATTAGAAGCTCATGGTATTTTAGCAGAAGCAGCAGTTAACGAAACTGGTAGAGGTGTATTCGAAGATAAAGCAGTTAAAAACTTATTTGCTTGTGAATATGTAACTAGCAACTTACGTCATGTAAAAACTGTAGGAATCATCAATGAAGATCCTTTAACAGGAATTACTGAAATTGCTGAACCAGTAGGTGTGGTTTGTGGTATCGTGCCAACAACAAACCCAACTTCAACAGCTATCTTTAAATCATTAATCTCTTTAAAAACAAGAAATCCAATTATTTTCTCTTTCCATCCATCAGCACATGAGTGTTCTGTAATGGCAGCGAAAATCATCCGTGATGCAGCAATCGAAGCTGGTGCTCCAGAAAACTGTATCCAATGGTTAGAATTAAAATCAATGTATGCAACATCAGCATTAATGAATCATCCAGGAATCGCTACTATCTTAGCAACTGGTGGTAATGCAATGGTTAAGGCTGCATATTCATGTGGTAAACCTGCATTAGGTGTAGGTGCTGGTAACGTACCTGCATATGTAGAAAAAACAGCTGTATTAAAAAGAGCAGTAAATGATATTATTTTATCAAAAGCATTTGATAATGGTATGATTTGTGCTTCTGAGCAAGCTGCAATTATTGACAAAGAAATTTATGATGCTTTCATGACAGAAATGAAACGTTTCAAAGTTTACCATGTAAATGCTGCTGAAAAAGCTAAATTAGAAACATTTATGTTTGGTGTTAAAGCTGGAGCTAAAAATGCTGCTGAAGCAAAATTAAATGCTGCTGTAGTAGGTAAGCCTGCTGCTTGGATCGCTGAACAAGCTGGATTCAAAGTACCAGAAGATACTCAAGTATTAATTGCTGAGTGTGCTGAAGTAGGTGTTAATGAACCATTAACAAGAGAAAAATTATCTCCAGTATTAGCTATCTTAAAATCAGAAAGTACTGCTGATGGTATCGCTAAATCTGCTGCAATGGTAGAATTCAATGGACTTGGGCATTCTGCTGCTATCCATACACAAGATCATAATATTGCTATTGAGTTTGGAAAAGCTTGTAAAGCAATCCGTATTATTGAAAACGCACCATCAACATTTGGTGGAATCGGTTCAGTTTATAACTCATTTATTCCTTCATTAACTTTAGGATGTGGATCTTATGGAGCAAACTCTGTATCAAACAACGTAAGTGCTGTAAACTTAATCAATATTAAGAGAATAGGGAGACGTAATAATAATATGCAATGGGTTAAACTTCCTCCAAAAGTATACTTTGAGAAAAACTCAATCTCTTACTTAACAACAATGAAAGATATTAAAAAAGTAATGATCGTTACAGATAGAGGTATGTATAACTTAGGATATGTAGAAAAAATCGAAGACGTTTTAAGAAGAAGACGTGACAAAGTAGATATCGAATTATTCTTTGATGTAGAACCAGATCCATCATTCGATACAGTAGAAAAAGGGTTAGCATTAATGAATAACTTCCAACCAGATGCAATCATCGCTTTAGGTGGAGGATCACCAATGGATGCTGCAAAAGTAATGTGGTTATTATATGAAAACCCAGAAGTAAACTTCAATGATATTAAACAAAAATTCATGGACATTAGAAAGCGTGCTTTCAAATTCCCAGAATTAGGTAAAAAAGCTAAATTAGTATGTATCCCAACAACTTCAGGAACAGGTTCAGAAGTAACTCCGTTCTCAGTTATTACAGATACAAAAGAAAACAAAAAATATCCATTAACTGACTATGCATTAACTCCAACAGTTGCAATCGTGGATCCAGAATTCGTAATGTCTTTACCTCCGCAAATCGCTGCTGATACAGGAATTGACGTATTAACTCATGCAGTAGAAGCATATGTATCTATCTTAGCATCTGACTTCACTGATGGATGGGCTAAACAAGCTATTAAATTAGTATTCGATTACTTAGAATTATCAGTTAAAGAAGGTGCAAATCACCCTTCAGCTAGAGAAAAAATGCATAATGCTGCAACAATCGCTGGTATGGCTTTTGCTAATGCATTCCTTGGATTAAACCACTCTTTAGCACATAAAATTGGTGGGGAATTCCACGTACCTCATGGACGTACAAATGGT
>CAYJEM010000006.1:0-36400 GCA_964369175.1 uncultured Erysipelotrichales bacterium
TATGCTGCACTTAAATATAGTAAGTCATCAGCACATTTAATAAATAATAATATTTCATCTGTCATTATATTCACCTCGAATGTGAGTATAACAAAAGAGTACCCTAATGTGCCAAACTGGGGAAAGTTTCGTGCACACTATTGGGTACTCTTAGAGTATCATTTATATTATTGTCATTTGAGGTGTTAATGTGGTCAATATGTTGTCAATCTCTAATTCTGTTACTACATCAGGGTATTTTCGATATAGAGTTTCATAATATTCTCTATTCATTTTTATCTCCATTCTACTCACTAGAAAGTGGATAACTTGGGATAGGTCATCATTTATTCCATAATAATTCATTAATTGCAATTTTTTGCTGATTGTTAGAATCACTATATCTTATAGGGTTATTTTAATGGTTTAGTACAAAATAACCTTTTGTCAAGCACCACATCGTAGGCAATGAAGTCATCTCATGGGTCTTCAAAGTATCCGCAACACAGTTTTACTTTCGTTAGTTAGGATCTAGCGCCTTCGGCGTGCAGGTTCGATTCCTGTCATCCGCACCAGTTAATAAATAACTCTTAAGAAATTCTTAAGAGTTTTTTTGTGTTTAAAATAAAAATAAGGAGGTTCCCTCCTTATTTAGATAATGATTTTTCAATTAACTTTTTGAATAATGGATGTGCTTTGTTTGGCCTACTCTTGAATTCGGGATGAAATTGCACTGCTACATAATAATCGTTTGCAGGTATTTCAATAGCTTCAACCAAAAGATTGTCAGGTGATGTCCCAGAAAACACGAATCCATTTTCTTCAAATAGCTCTCGATACTTATTGTTAAATTCATAACGATGGCGATGTCTTTCACTAATATTTGTTTCTTTATATACTGTATGTAATATTGAATTTTCTTTAATTGAGCATGGATAAGCCCCTAATCGCATTGTACCACCTTTATTCATTTTATCATTTTGATCTTCCATATAATCAATGATTGTATGTTTTGCTGCTTCATCAAATTCACGACTATTTGCATCTTTCATATTTAAAACATTTCTAGCAAATTCAATGGTTGCAATTTGCATACCAAGACATATCCCAAGAAACGGAATATTATTTTGACGGGCATACTTTGCAGTTTCAATCTTCCCCTCAATTCCGCGGTCTCCAAATCCGCCAGGAACAATAATACCATTAACATCTTTAAATATATCACTTGCCGTGCTTGCAGTCACTTCTTCTGCTTCAACCCATTTAATACTTACTTTTGCACCATTTGCAAAACCACCATGATATAGTGATTCAGCTACTGATAAATAAGCATCTCTAAGTTTTACATACTTCCCTACTAAAGCAATCGTTACACATTTTGTTGCTGCCTCAATTTGGTCTAACATAGCATTCCATTGTGTAAGATTACACTCCGGTGTTGTTAGATTTAACTTTTTACATACGATATTAGACATATTTTGTTTTTCTAGCATCAATGGTGCTTGATATAATACTGGTAGTGTCATATTTTCAATAACACATTCTCTTTCAACATTACAAAATAATGCAATCTTATCTTTGATGTCATCATCAATTGGCTTGTCACTTCTAGTAACAATAATATCCGGATGTACCCCTGATACTTGTAATTCTTTTACACTATGTTGTGTTGGTTTTGATTTGTGTTCACCACTACTCTCTAAATATGGTACTAGCGTTACATGAATATATAAACAGTCATCACGATTTGATTCCAAACCTACTTGACGAATTGCCTCGATAAAAGGCTGGCTTTCAATGTCACCTACAGTACCACCAATTTCAGTAATTACCACATCAGCATCACTGCTTTTACCAACTGAGTAGATAAACTTTTTTATTTCATTGGTAATATGTGGTATAACTTGAACAGTCTTTCCTAAATACTCACCGCGACGTTCTTTTGTTAGAACATTCCAATATACTTTCCCAGTTGTTAAATTTGAATATTGATTTAAGTCTTCATCAATGAACCTCTCATAGTGCCCTAAGTCTAAATCAGTTTCAGCACCATCTTCGGTAACAAATACTTCACCATGTTGATAAGGACTCATTGTTCCTGGATCAACATTAATATAAGGATCTAATTTTTGCGATATTACTTTCAAACCTCTTGATTTTAATAGTCTTCCTAATGATGCAGCAGTTATACCTTTTCCAAGACCAGAAACAACGCCACCTGTAACAAATATAAATTTCATACTTTTTCCTCCTAAAAAAAGGGGTTAGAAAAATAGATTTCTAACCCCTTTGTTAATATGTTTATAGTTTTATTCACTTGTCTTCGTTAAAACGATATTGCAATTATAGTATAGACTCTATAAATAATCAAGCATTATTTTTCAAAGTTATATTAGTTCATTTCACTAGTTAACTTGAATGTAAAACTATCTCCATCTTTAACCTCTAAATCGCTTGCACCAGCACAGTACCCTGCATCAACACATGCTGTGTTTGAATCTGATGAATATAACCACCAAGGTCCTTTATCCCAGTCTCCTTCAACACCCATTAATCCTAAGATTACTAATCCATACTGCGAATCTTCACTTACTAGTTTCAATTCTGGTGCGTTTGTAAGTACGTCAGCCAATGTTTTTGAATCACTACTTACTTTTACTTCATCATCAAATAATACTTTTTCTGGCGATACACTTTGATCGACGATTGTAAAGTGTAAAGATATTGTTCCTTCAGTTGTTTCCTCATTAGTTGATGGTGTTGCACACCCACTTAATGATAATGCTAATAGTAAGCTCATCGTTAATTTAATAATTTTTTTCATACTTCTCTCCTCTATTGTATTCTTTGTAAAGCTTTTGATGTAGGTGGAAATAAAATAGCTGTTGCTAGCATGCTAATGATGCCTTGAATAAGCGAAGTTTGCAAACCAACAAGTATATAGACAAATGTAAGATTTGGTGAAAGTAATATAAATGGAATTTGAATAAGTTGCCCGACTAAAAAAGAAAATATCCCACATATAACAACTATGAAAATCATATTCATTTTTAATTTCTTTGGTAAAATGCTTATTATCAAACTATATGTTGGAAAAATTAACAAATACATCATTGACCATACTGTTACACCTTGACGAATTGCCATATTCATAACCGCAAAAGTAACACTTGCTAGTACAACTTCTCTAGTTTTGAATTTTGTAGCAAATAAAACAGTAATAAATGTCACCAACTCTAGATACAAGATATCTGCAAAACTGACAAACATAACAAATTGCATACATCCCATTAATGCTACTTTAGTTATTGATTTAACATCCATAACTTTTTGAAACAAACTCCTGTTCCTTATATCCTTCACATTTATTTTCATATAATGCCATTAAAAACAATGTGTTAGATAATAAGTTTAAAAAATCTAGTAGTCGTTGATGTACTTCTATTCCTTCATGTTGGATTTTATAAGCAATCCGAACACACATTTTTGTTTTTGCACGTAGTTGGTGCAAACCACACGCACCTATGCTCCCTTGTGGTACAACAAACATTTTTGTCTCCTTAACTCTTTCTAAATACCAATCATAAGCATTACTCAACCAATCATAATCTGCTTTTTCAATTGCTAGTTCCCCTCGAATTGAACCATTACAATGATAAACTAAATACCCTAAATGAGACAATTCTTTGATGTGTTTTACATCATGAACCACCCTAGCAATATCGCTACTTAGTTGATCTGTCATTATTTCATAATCACATTGTAAAGATTCTTCCTTTAAGAAACTATACGCCCATGCTCTTGAATCCATTTCTCTACCTCCAGTAAAATATAAAAAACCCACTTTTCATGGGTTTTGAAGTACATAATAAAAACATACCTCTTATCTTCACCCAGAAAAAAGATTTCCACAATTAGGCAGGTCTCCCGACTCTAGTTCTTCCTACTATCCGTCTTCCCATATAAAGTATACAGTGACTATGGATTTTGTCCCTATTACGGTTGCTGGGGCAGTTAAAGCATTGCACTTTATTCCCTATTAAGCATTTGCACCTATTGCTTTTACATTGTAGCATTATTCCATAAAAAACACTATTATTTTCACAAATAAAAAAAGGAGCAACAGACCCCTTTATACTTTAACCAATCTTGTACTACCAAAATCCTCCTCAAAGTCTTGACACCAAAATGATATTGCATCAAAATCATCAATATTTGTTCCTTCAGGTAGTATCAACGTCATTTTACCACCATCTAATGCATTTAATTTTGTACTAACCGTAAGCTTTGGTTCAAATTTATCATTTTCTATACTACCAAGTACAATATATACATCTGGTGCTTTTCCATCATAATACAACTGTGTGGCTTCAATCGTATTATTATCTAACACAGTAAACTCACCCTTTACATCGTGTTCACCAGCAGCAATCGATGCAGTTAATAACGGCAACCCGGCAACTGGAGTTTGCTCTTCCATCTCATTTGGGGTCACAGTCTCATTAGCAGCGCTTGGTGTTTGGTCAGTCTTAGTTGTTGTATTTGAACTACACCCTACAATCATTACTAAAAAAAGAAGTATTATTGATATTTTTTTCATACGTATTCCTCCTTGTTAATTTAATTATACTAACTTACTAGGATATTTTCAAATCATCTACTTATATTTCATCAAACAAAGATAATTGTTGATATTGCTTAGGATACTGATGAATATATTCAAAGATTTCTTTTTGACTATGGAGCAGCTTATTTCGTTTGCAAAACTTTGTTACTTTAGACTCTAGTTTCCTACAAATTGGTGTTCCAATTCCATAATTAAAACCAAATTTTTTCAAATATTTTTGTTTCATTCCCGGAAAATATTCATCCAGCTTTTTAAAGAAATATTCTCGATTCCCTTTACGTAAAGTCATTCCCATACCAAAGGTAATAATTCCTTTTACATTAGCATCTTTACAATATTGCAATAAACCATCAATATTTTCATCAGTATCATTGATAAAAGGTAATGTTGGACACAACCACACAATCGTTTCAATACCTTCTTCATTTAGCCTTTTTAAAGCTTCATACCTTTGCTTTGTTGATGAAACTGCTGGTTCCACTAATTTACAAATGTCTTCATCATATGTTGTTAATGTCATCATGACTATGCACTTTGTTCTTTCATTAATTCTCTTTAAGATATCTATATCACGCAACACCAAATCTGATTTGGTAAGGATTGCAATTCCAAAATTATACTTTTCAATCAACAACAATACCTTACGTGTATATTCAAGTTCTCTTTCTAAAGGTATGTAAGGGTCACTCATTGCACCCGTCATTATCATACACTTCTTTTTTTTGCGTTGTAGTTCCTTTTCTAGGATATGAAGCCCATTTTGCTTTACTTCAATATTTTCAAAATCTTGATGTTTTCCATATACTTCACTTCTTGAATCACAATATATACATCCATGGCCACATCCACGATATATATTTATTGAATTTTTTGAAGAAAGCATGGATTTTACAGTTATTTCTTTCATATGCTATTTGATACTATTAACTT
Source organism: uncultured Erysipelotrichales bacterium (assembly GCA_964369175.1). Lineage (GTDB taxonomy): Bacteria > Bacillota_I > Bacilli_A > Erysipelotrichales > Coprobacillaceae > Tannockella. The sequence continues at coordinate 5,537 of CAYJEM010000006.1, forward strand.
GACGTGTTTCTTTCCATAAGAATTGTAATAATTCAATTGAAAAACGAACTTGCTGACTATTAAAGCTTGATAATTCCTTAATAGCAACAATTCCTGACTTTAAAGAGAATGTATTTAAATCTAACACCGACTTAACTTCCATTTTATCAATAATGCCCATAATCACATCAAAATATTCTTTTCTTTCTTTGATATCTAATTCCATAATTTGCGTGAGTATTGAATCATATACCTCATTGCTATGTTTTGTAAAGTTATCAACTTTACATAACCTATCAATTGAACAATGCCATTTACCACCATCGTGTTGTGCCATCCCACAAAGATCACCACTATGAATTTCGTATTTTTCACGATGTACTAACATCCTACCAATAATCGAATCTTCTGGGGTATACGTAGTAACCTTATCAATAAATGATTCATAATCATACATGTCATAAAACTCCGGTAAAAAACCTGGACCATCATAGTTATATACCTTATTAATATCATCATGATATTGTTTTAAAGGTATTGTAGATGCCATTGCAAGATTACCACCTTTAGAATGACCTGCTACATAAAGTTTCTTCTTTCTGACGATTCTTTTATATAAAGGGATACGTTTCTTTTGTGATTCAATAACTTCTGTAATATATTCTTGTGCTAATTTATAGGCTGGTATCGTAGTATGATACAACATCATAATATCTTCTTTCCATCCAGTCATTGTAAGATCAGTACCACGAAATGTTACAAAATCAAAAACATCATTAATTGAAAATGTCATTACCGCAAATTGAATATTTTGTGTTTCATCATGAACTTTTTTAAAATTTAGAAGTCTCACATCTTTATATCTAGGAGCACAAATTAACTCTGCAACAATATCAAGTAACCCTGAAAAATTTACATATTCTACTTCTTTTTCTTTATCTAAAGATTCAATAATATTTTTACACGCTGTAGAAAGCATTACATCTTGATTATTTGGAATCTCTTCAAAACGAACATATCCAAGTAATGTAAATAATAATGCGTCAACTTCATTAAACTTTCTTTCACTAAGTAAAATATCTTTGCGATATCGAATATATTCTAAAATCGTTTTCATATCTTCGCCTCCACTATTTAATTATACACTATAATAGATTTAGTTATATATAAATATATATTATCAAATAATAATAAACGATAATTAGATTTTTGGGCTATCTTGATGTATAATCAGTTACATAAAGAGAGGTTGAAAATGAAAAATATTACAAACATGATTCCTGGAATCATAATAACAGTTATTATTGCTATAATAGCATCAATAATAGCTGATTTTATCCCTATGCACTTAATTAGTGCAAGTGTATTTGCATTATTACTTGGTATGATATTAAATCCAATACTTTCAAAGTATGCATCATTGAAATCAGGGGTTCAATATGTATCAAAGAAAGTACTACGTATTGCGATTGTATTACTTGGTCTAACACTGAGCTTTGGTCAAGTATTATCCGTTGGTGGATATTCTTTATTTGTAATGGTATTTACATTATTTGCTGCCTTTGGTGGTGGTTATATTGTTGGTAAGTTATTTAAAATGAACTGGAAGCTATCAAGTCTAATTTCTGCTGGAACTGGTATTTGTGGTGGTTCTGCAATAGCTGCTATTGCTCCGACAATTGAAGCAAAAGATCGTGATATTGCTTATGCAATTTCAGCAACATTTATTTTTGATGTCGTTATGGTTATCTTATTTCCAATCATGGGGGAAGCTATCGGTATGAGTGACATCGGTTTTGGTTTATGGACCGGTACGGCTGTTAACGATACATCAAGTGTTGTCGCTGCTGGCTATGCTTTTAGTGATGCTGCGGGAGCATATGCAACGATTGTCAAACTTACTAGAACATTATCTATTATCCCTACCGTGCTAGTATTTTCATATATCCATGCACGTTTGAAATCAAAAGAAGATTCTACTACTAAAAGAGAGAAAGTAAGTATTAAAAGTATCTTCCCGTATTTTATTTTATTATTTCTAGTAATGGTTGCCATTACTAGTACTGGAATTATTTCACCCGAATTATCTAACACGATTAATACAATAAGTAAGTTCTTAATGGTTATGGCATTAGGGGCTATCGGCTTAAAAACAAATTTTAAGGAAACATATTCAGCTGGTTTCAAGCCAATGTTACATGGGTTTATTATTTCAACTTTAGTTGTAATTGTATCTTTAGTTGCTCAAATTATGTTAGGGCAAATATAAAAGAAAGTATGGACCATGAACTGCACCCCAATAATTGGAGACAATTAGAAAGGGTGTGGTTTTTATATGCCAAAAATAACAAGAGAGCAATAAATAGAGATTTATGAGTTAAGAAAAAAGATGAATCGATATCAAGCTTTAGCAAAAGATATAAAATAATAGTGGATAGAATAAGTTATCTAGTTAGATTGGTTGATATGCAAGGATATGATGTTTTAAGAAGTCCAAATTTATTACAGATTAAGGACATGTTAGATAAAGCGTTTAATGGTATTACTTCACTTGAAGTCCTAGTTTTTCATAGTGATCAAGGTTAGCAATATCAACATCAAAGTTATCAAAGAAGATTAAAGGAATTAAATATTAATCAAAGTATGTCTAGAAAAGGAAATAGTATAGATAATGGTTTAATGGAAAGCTTCTTTGGCATTTTAAAGTCATAGATGTTTTATGGGTTTGAGAATGATTATAGAAATACTGATGAATTAATAATAGCTATTGATGAATATATAGCTTAGTCAACTAAGACAAAATTAAAAGGACTAACTCCTGTACAATACAGGAATCAATCCTTAAGTTTAGCCTAATTCAACTTCTCCAAAAATGGGGTTCAGTTCAATTTTGATCCCTACTTTTTATAATCTTTCAATCTTTAGATCACCAGATTTAATATAATTTAATTTTACAAAAGCCATGTATATACTATACGTTGCAAGCAGTGGTAAAAATACTGTAAATAGTAATACAAAAACAATACTTGACGTCCCCATCACTTCAATTGCTTGTAATACTCCAACAAACCCTGCTGTACCCATACCAGAACCAATAGCGTTACATTCTAAACCAACAAGCACTGTAGCAATCGGTGCAACAATCACACTTGCAAGAATTGGCGGTAACCAAATTGTTGGTTTCTTTACAATATTTTTAAACTGTAACATACTTGTTCCAATGCCTACTGCAATCACATCCCCTACTTGATTGTCCTTAGCAGACATAATCGCAAAACCTAGCATCTGACAACAACAACCAACAAGCGCAGCACCAGCAACAAGCCCATTTAAATTTAACATAACGCCAATGGCTGCAGATGAAATCGGTGCAGTAAGTGCCATTCCCATTAATGCTGCTACTACAATCGACATTAAAATCGGTTGTAATTGCATACCTTGATTTATTAACTGAGAAATCCAATTAATAACCATAACAATATAAGGTGTAGCAAACATTGTAAATATTCCTGCAACGATAATTGATGTAAATGGTACTAGTAGTATATCAATTGGTGTTTTATCTTGAATTAAACGAGTAACTTCAATTGCTACTAATACTGCAAAGTATGCTGCTATTGGATTTCCACTTGTAATACTTCCTCCAGCAAATGTACCAGCCCCGATTGCTCCAGCAATAACTGCAGCTATCAAATTAATACCTTTTGCTTGAATTGTATAACCTACACCAATACCAATAGCTGGTCCCATTAAATATGTTGCAATCGTTCCCCATTCAACAAGTTGTTCAATACCAGTAAATCCCCCGATCTGTTTTAAAATTGTTCCAATAATTAAACTACAAAAAAATCCATATGCCATTCCATTTAAAGAATTAACAATATAATTCCCTTTCTTTGACTTCATTATACCCCTCCTATGTTAGTGTAATATTTTTTACCCATTTCCCCTTTTTAAAGAAATAGATAGCTGCAAACATCTTAATTATATCTAAACTTTCTACAATTATATATAGTGTTACTAGTGGTAGTCCAGTATAAATAGAAAGTACTGTTGATACTAGTACACCACCTAACCATAAAAAGCCCGCATCTAAGAATAACGTTGAAACTGTATCCCCACCCGCTCGCAAAACAAAAAATACACATACATTGACAACGTAAAATAAAATCATAAATGACTTTACTCGTAGCAAGATTGTAATCGTATTACGGATTGTTTGATCAACGTTATAGAAGTTTGGAATATAAGCTGCTGCAATTACGCAAATTATACCAAGAACCAGAGCAACAAGCAAGCCAAAAAAGATTAACTTAATCGCATTATCTCTTGCTTCATCTAGTTGATTAGCACCAAGTCTTTTGCCTACCATAATCGCTATTGCTGAAGAAAGTCCTGCAAATACAATAAATAGTATATTTGTAACTGTATCAACAACAGATATAGCAGCAACTAAATATTCATCGCATCGTATGTATGATGTAAACACCATTGCTAGACCAATTGAAAATAATACTTCATTAATCGTTAATGGAAAAGCTTTTTTCAACATAGAAGCCATCAGTTGCATATTTGGTTTAACAATACCTAGTATATCAATCTTAAAAAAATGGCGCTTACAAGCAATTATAACAAGATAAATAGTTGCTTCTACAACACGTGCAACAACTGTTGCAATTGCTGCACCTTGTATACCTAGTTCAGGAAAACCAAAATTTCCAAATATCAAGCAATAATTTAATAATGTATTTATAGCCACTGCAATGATTCCCACTTTTAGTTGAATAGAATTTATTCCAACTGAACGCAGTGCCATAATACAAGCAAAAGAAATCCCAAATGGAATATATGTATAACGAGCATACTCTATATAGCTCATTGCCTCATTTACAATTTCTGGCGTTGTGGTAAATAATTGAATCACAGTTTTAGGCATTATAAATAAAACAATCGTAAACAATGCTCCTATAAGCAATACCCATAACATAGACATATTAAATACTTCTTGACACTTTTCACTCTTTTTTGCACCATAATATTGTGCAATATATATCCCAGCTGCTCCGCATGCCCCAAATAATGTCGAATTAAATATCAAGTAAAAACGATTTGCAACAGTTACTGATGTTAGTGCAATTCCACCAATGGTACCAATCATAATATTATCTATTAAATTTACAAATGATGTAATAAACTGTTGTAACATAATCGGTAATGCAATTGATAATGTTTCTCTATAAAATTGTCTTGTCCCTATTAATCTTTTCATATGTTTATCCCCTAATATATTAAAAAACACCTTACGGTGTTATCTTCTAATATGGTGGAGCCAAGCGGGATCGAACCGCTGACCCCCTGCGTGCAAGGCAGGTGCTCTCCCAGCTGAGCTATGGCCCCAAATCAAAATATTTATGGTGGGCCTGAATGGACTCGAACCATCGACCTCACGCTTATCAGGCGTGTGCTCTAACCAGCTGAGCTACAGGCCCATAAATATAGGTGCATTTAATTAATGGTGGGCCTGAATGGACTCGAACCATCGACCTCACGCTTATCAGGCGTGTGCTCTAACCAGCTGAGCTACAGGCCCATCAATTAACTGCCCTAACATAATAACATGCACTATAGACTTAGTCAATACTTTTTATGTCACTTTTATGAAAATTTTTTAAACCTTCTACAATTGACTTTGCAAGCTTAATTTGATGAGTTGAGTTTACTAGTTGACCACGCTCATTACTATTAGTTATAAAGCCACATTCAATAAGTACACCCGTCGTTTTCGTTGCTCGTAAAACCCGAAATGATGAGCCTGATATTTGCTTTTTAGTATTTGTTACCAACTTCATACTTTCATGTATATTACTAGCAAGAATTTTTCCTAACTCACTATTTTGATAATAAAACACTTGTGATCCCCAAGCACTTGATGAAACAGAAGCATTCATGTGAATACTTATTAAATAATCTGCTTGAAATTCATCAATCTTATTAACTCGTAAGTACATATCATCATCTTTGGAATATAAGTAATCACGGTTTGTCATATCGTGATCATCATAGCGTGTCATATAAACAGTTGCTCCAGCAGCTTCAAGTTCTGCTTTTAAATGCAAGCTAACTTCCAAATTTAATTCATCTTCATTTACGTTACCAACTATTGCGCCATTATCAAGTCCACCATGTCCAGGGTCTATGACTACTTTTACATCTTGTAATGGTAAAACAAATGCAATTGTTTCAAAGCTAGTGTCATCACTAATTGAATTTAACATCACTGTCAAAAGTAAACACAATACGTTTAATATAATTATTCGCTTCATTATCTCACCTAACGTACTGTATGCATTACATCTATAAATTATGAATATACAAAAAGTACAAACGAATATTGTTTGTACTCTACTTCAATGTTGTTTCAATATCCTCTACAGTCTCAAATATATACGTAGGATTATCAATCCCAGTCATATCAAAATTACCCCATTTTACTAATCCAAAGTCAACACCAGCATTGTTACAGCATACATAATCACCAATGGTATCACCTAAGTACAATACTTCGTCTTTCTTTAACTGTAATTTATCAAGTGCTTTTAAAATTGGTTCTGGATGTGGTTTATGTTCTATTGTATCATCTGCTAATATTACAACTTCCATATAGTCATCTAATCCTGATTTAATAAAGTCAACTTCATATTGCTCTCTAAATTTTGAACTAACAATTCCTTGTCGATATTTTGGAGCCAAGTTTTTGATAACAGTGTCAATTCCCTCAAACAATGTAGCTCCATCTGGATATTCATTTACATATTTCACCCAACGGGCATACGTTGCTTCCTTGTCTTTGATTCCTAGTTTTTCCATTACCATCATTCCTTGCATACCGGCATATTGAACTACTTGTTCGTAGGTCCATATTTCACCTAGTTCTTCTTCAATGATTTTTAACAATGGAATCATATTCATTTTTGCAGTATCTAATACTGTTCCATCAATATCATACAAAATCGCCTTGTATTTACTCATTCTTTGTTACCTCCTTTGTAACGATTACATCAATTTTTGTATTTGCAACATTTTTTATAACAACATCTCCAATAGCTAAGGGCGAAATAGCTTTAGATTTGTTTATTATCTTCATTACATCCATAATTTTATCTTTTGGTACTTCACCATTTGTTTTTACAGATGTTATTGGGACACCTCCACCGACTACTTTAATAGTTGATGTAACAATTCTGGTTGGATTATTACATTCTTTAATCGCATATTCTTTCCCACGATTACACTTATTACCTTTAACTTGTATTTCATTGTCTTGATGGTGAACTTCTAACAAACACCCTAAAGGACAACGAATACATATGAGTTCTTTTATTTCCATACTATCTATCCTCTACATATATGTGTATATTTTTTATTGGATTATATTGTTCAACTTGACCTTTAGTAATTTGGATTTCTTCCATCTCACCTGGTGTAAGAATTCTTTTATTTCTAGTTATTATGACCTCACCGTCTACTTCAACTACAACCTTTACATTCTTATAAACCCTGTCAACACGATAACGTAGTACTTGCTTATCAATATTTGTTGTATCAATAATATGAGGTACTACATATCGAATAGCACTGCCACAAGAAATAGTTATTCCGTGGTTCGTTGAGCGATTATGTATCACTTTAATAGCAGCATTTTTTCCAGCTAGATAAGCCTCTTGACTCACATAATCTACAACGTCGTGTACATGTAATACATTTCCACATGCATAAATTCCTTCAACACTTGTTTCTAGTAGATGGTTAACAATTGGTCCTCCAGTTGTTGGGTCAATTAAAATCCCTAACTTTTTTGAAAGTTCATTTTCAGGAAGCAGTCCTACCGATAACAATAATGTATCACACTGTATTATTTGTTCCGTTTCAAGAATTGGTTGTTTATTATCATCAACTTGAGCAATAACTACCGCTTCTACTCTTTTATTACCAATAATATCAACTACTGTATGACTTAATAATAACGGGATTGAAAAATCATCTAGACATTGTACGATATTTCGATTCAAACCACTTGAATACGGTTGAAGTTCAACAACTGCTTTAACCGTGCTACCCTCTAAGGTCATTCTTCTAGCCATAATAAGACCTATATCCCCTGAGCCCAAAATCACAACTTCTTTTCCTGGGAGATAACCATCAATATTCACTAGATGTTGGGCACTACCAGCACTATACACTCCTGCAGGGCGGCTACCTGGAAGTGCTAATTGTCCACGTGATCGCTCACGGCAACCCATGCATAAAATAATTGTCTTTGCAATTATTTTATATATTCCATCAGTTTGATTTATAACAGTAATAGTTTTATCCTCTATGTTATGAACCATTGAATCCAAGCGATACTCAATCTTCTTTTTATGAATCAAATCAATATACTTTTGACTATATTCTGGGCCAGTTAACTCTTCATTAAATGTATGTAATCCAAAACCATTATGAATACACTGATTTAAGATACCACCTAGCTCACTTGCTCTTTCAAGAATAACAATATTTGTAGCACCATTTTCCTTTGCACCTAGGGCAGCAGCCAATCCAGCAGGACCGCCTCCAATTATGACAACATCATAGTTTTCCATCATCGACACACTCCTTTAGTTTTTCTACAACAATATTTGATCCTTGGTATGATTTATTTATACAAGCAATACTTACTCCTTCTTCTCTAGACACTATCTTTAATATCTTTGGCATACAAAAGCCACCCTGACATCTTCCGGCCATTGTACGAACTCTTCTTTTAAGCCCATCTAGTGATGTTGCTTTTAAAGGACTATGCATAGCATCTATTATTTCACCTTCACTTATCATTTCACAACGACAGACTATGTTTCCATACGTTGGATTCTCTTTAATATATTGATTTCTTGTAACCTCATCAAGTTTTTCCAAATGAATGATTCCTTTACGGGTTTTATTATATTTTTCTTTTTTTACTGGTTGTTCCCTTTTTACAATCATGTCTTTAATCATCTCCCCAATAGCTGGAGAAGCAGTTAGACCAGGTGATTCAATACCAATACAGTCAATAAAATGGTCAACTGTCTCTTGAATAATAAATTCATGACCTATTTGATGTGCACGCAAACCAGAAAAAGTGGTAATTACTGGTAATGGTAAATTATTAATTGCACGACTTGCTGTCTTTTTAATATTTTGTAACTGTAATGATGTAGTTGATAAATTTTCTTTATCTTCAATATCACTTGCAGTAGGTCCTACAAGAATATTTCCATGCACAGATGGTGCCACTAAAACACCTTTTCCGAACTTTGTAGGACTTTGAAAGATAGTTTGTTTTACATAACCATCAATATTTTTATCAAGTAAATAGTATTCCCCTTTACGTGCAATAATTGTTACATTATCATCACTTACTTGATTATGTATATAATCACCATATATACCACTAGCATTAATAACCCAACGACTATGGTATTCATTATTTGTTGTTTTTATAACCCAATAATCTTGTTCCTTTTTTACTGTTTTAACTTCCTGATTAAAATGAAAATCGCTACCATTACTAGCTGCATTTTCTGCCATTGCTAGATTTAAAGTAAATGGACAAATTATCCCAGCAGTTGGCGCATATAATGCCATAATCGCATCTTTAGATACATTTGGTTCAAGTTCTTGCAATCTATCTTTATCAATAATTTCAAGCTTTTCAACACCATTTTGTATTCCTTGTTGATATAATTTATCAAGAATTGATGTGTCATCATCCTTAAGACAAACAACTAATGATCCATTTTGTGCAAATGGAATATCTAATTGTTTGGCAAGCTTTGGCATCATACGATTCCCTTGAACATTTAATTTTGCCATCAAACTACCTGGTTTAGCATCATATCCAGCATGAACAATTCCACTATTGGCTTTTGATGTTCCACAACATACATCTTCATATTTTTCTAATACTGCAATTTGTAACTGATACTTTGATAATTCTCTAGCACAGGCACTACCGCAAACCCCTGCACCTATGATTACAACATCGTACATGGCTCTTCCTCCTCGTATATATCTTCATCATATCATATTTATATTTAAATATAAGAAAAAGATATCCTAGATATCTAATTTTTGAATTATGTCATCAATATATTCACTTACTGATATGTTTTTTGTACCAGCAATTTTGACAGTACATTTACTAATTGGTATTAGATATTTAACTGCATCACTACTTGCTATTGCTTGCGACATTTGCATTGATACTTCCCCATACATTGCATTAGGAACAATGAGTCCAATTGGTCCTATTATTATACTTGCATTTCTAGCATTATAACAAATTGCATTTTCTCCTGTTGCAATAATATCTGCACCACCTTTTTTTAACGCAGCAGTGGCAAGTGCATTTGTTGCAACCCCTATAATTTTAACTTGACTATTTTTTTGTTTTATTGCTTCAATGACTGCTTTACCAAGACCACCGCCTTGTCCATCGATTACGACTATTTCCATATCTTTTCCTCTATATTATGATACCGTTACAATGATCTATTTCATGTTGAATAATTTGTGCACTATAATCTACAAATGTTTTTATTCTTGTTTGAAACACTTCATTTTCATAGCGCACTTTTATCTTTTTATAACGTGTACATGCCCTTTCTCCTTCATGTGAGAGACAACTCTCTGTTGTTTGATAGCTTTCTTTTTTATCAATAATTTCTGGATTCAGCATTATTCTAGCTACACCATTATCATTAATAATAATTGCTCTTTTACTAACACCTATCATATTTGCAGCCAAACCAACACAACGGTTATAGTGGTGTTGTAAGGTATCTTTTAAATCTTGGATCAGATAACTATCTTCCTTTGTCATTATAGTTGAAGGAATTTGTAGAAAATCTACATCTTTTACTATTTGTCTTATCATTGTATACCTCCAAATCTATTGTACAAAAAAAGTAGATAAAAATCTATCTACTTTTTGAAATAACAAAACATACACCATTATCATAATTCTTTGCTTGCACATTATAACCGTATACCTCAACAGTCTTTGCTACAATTGACAGGCCAAGTCCAAATTGACCTTTAACGCCCTTACGATATGGTTTAAATAATTCATCTATACACTCTTCATCAATTGCAGGACCGTCATTGAAAATTTCTAAATGATCTGCTTTTAATGAAATAATAATTTTATTATTTACATAGCGATATGCATTTTCAATAATGTTTTCTATACATATACGCCAATGTTCCATTTCACCAACAAATGTTATATCTTCAAGCAAAAGTTCAATTTCGATTGACGGATGCATTGTTTTCATCTGTTTCATTAAATGCTCAATAATATCCTTCATATTTACAACTTCATCATGAATATCTTCCTTAATATATTCTAAACGATTTAGATATAATAAACTCTTTACTTTCTTTTCTAAGCGATCAGCATTTTCAAAAATAACATCCATTGAGGCTTCAACACTTTCATATGGATAAATACCGTCTTTTATGCTTTCACTATATGTTTTAATAAGTGCTATTGGTGTTTTTAAGTCATGTGAAATGTTATGTATCATTTCCTCTTTTGTTTGATTTTGACTTTGTAGCTCTTCATCCATTAATACAACACTATTAGCTAGAATTCCAATTTCATCGTTACGTTTTACATGTAATGGTTTACGAGTATCTGTTTTAATACCATCAATGTATCCACGAATTGATTGTAATGGCTTAATTAGACTACTCACCCAAATAAAGACAATTAGGCAAAGAATTACAAAGGCGATATAGAAAATATAAATAATTTCTTGTTGCAGCGATGCAACAAGGTCATATGAATAATCACTATATATATATGATATTAAATATTGACCAGCCTCAGTTGTTGGGATTATCTTATAGTACATTAGTTCCCCTTGAAAGTAACCTTTTCCTTGAATATACTCGCCACCATCTTGTTGAATCTTATGCAAATCACTATCTACCATACTAAATAACTCCGTGAAATTTTCACGTGTTACTCCTGGTAAAATATTTGCAGTATCATTTTGAGCTTGATAGTTCATATGATAAATTTGCTGTTCACGATTTATTGGAGAAAAAATTAATTGATGTTCTAAATAGTTATTTTGTGCATCTCCTAGAACATCGTACATTTGTTTATCAATGATTTGACTTAAATTGTAGTTAATTGTTGGTATCAATACAATTAAGATAAGTAGCAATACACTACCAAATAAAATAACTAGTTGTTTTTGCAAGGAAAAGTTTTTAAGTGAAAATTTTTTCATTAGTCTAAACGATAACCAAATCCATAAATTGTACGGACATTGATTTCTGGCATTTTCTTACGTAATCGACGCAAAGTATCATCAACAACACGATCACTACCAAAGTAATTTTCATCCCATACTTTCGTAAGTACTTGCTCTCTAGAAATAGCAAGTCCACGATTTGTTATAAAATATACTAATAAGTCATATTCTTTGGTTGTAAGCACAACTTCTTTATCATGATTAAATACACGACGTTTCTCTAAATCAATATCATATCCATCCATACTAACTTTTGTTGGATCATCATATGAACGTTTTAATAAGTTATTAATTCGTAAAACTACTTCCTTGATATTAAATGGTTTTGTAATATAATCATCTGAACCTTTTTCTAATCCAATTATACGGTCAAATTCTTGATCTCTTGCCGACATAAAGATAATTGGCATTTTTGGTTTTGAAGCCTTAACCTCTTGGAAAAGCTCAAACCCACTTGCTCTATCTAACATAATGTCAATTAACCATAAATGTACATCATCATTTTTGTGCAATAATGCTTCATCATACGTATAAAAAGAATACACTGAATGTCCTTCCTTTTCTAAATATGCTCTTACTAAGTCATTTAAATTTTTTTCATCGTCAATAATATTAATTTTAAATTGCATAATTTCACCTCGATTTTATCATATATAAAATATTGCCATATTCTATGGCAATATAATGTGAAAATTTGTTATCTTTCGACAACGTGTCCCTGTTCTCTAATTTTATCAACTATTGCCATAACATAATTATAGCATTCTTCATCCGTTTTGGCTTCTACCATAACTCGAATAAGTGGTTCAGTTCCACTTTCACGCACTAATACACGACCATTTCCAGCTAGTTTTTCTTCAATTTCTGAAATCAACTTTACAACTTCGCTATCATTTTGAGCTGCAGCTTTATCCCCGACAACAACATTTTTCATTAACTGCGGAAATATCTCTAGGTCTTCTAGTAATTGTGCTAACGATTTTTTGGCTTCAACAACAGCTTCCATTATTTTAATAGATGTTAAGATACCATCTCCAGTTGTTGCATGCTTAGCAAAAATAATATGACCTGATTGTTCACCACCAATTGAAAAGTTGTTTTTAACAATACTCTCATTTACATATTTATCTCCAACAGCAGTTTTATCATAAGCGATTCCTTCACGATCAAAAGCTTTATATAACCCAAGATTTGCCATTATTGTTGTCACTACTGTATTTTTTTCAAGTTCTCCATGTTCTTTCAAATGTTTTCCACATACATATAAAATACCATCACCATCGACAACTCTTCCAAATTCATCAACAGCAATACAACGATCTGCATCACCATCATAAGCAAACCCGATATCTAAGTTATTTTCACGTACATACTCTTGCAAAACTTCAATATGTGTTGAACCACAATTTGTATTTATATTTGTTCCATTTGGCGTATTATTAATTACATATGTTTTAGCACCCAATGCATCAAATACACTCTTAGCAATTGCACTACTTGCACCATTTGAACAATCTAATCCTACACGGAAATCTTTAAATGCACGAGTTGGAATTGACATAAGATATCCAATATAGCGATTTCTACCCATTGAATAATCAACAGTGCATCCAATAGCATCTTTTGTTGCATATGGCAATTCTTCAATTTCACCATCAATATATGATTCTATTTGATTTTCTATATCACTGCTCATTTTATGACCATTGCTATCAATAATTTTTATTCCATTATCAAAATATGGATTATGCGATGCTGAAATCATAATTCCGCAATCGAATCCTTCACTACGTACAATGTATGCCACTGACGGTGTTGGTGAAACATGTAATAAATAAGCATCCGCTCCACTGGCAGTAAGTCCAGCAACCAAAGAATATTCAAACATATATGAACTTCTACGGGTATCTTTTCCTATTACTACTTTTGCTTTTTTATCACGATGTACACGATTAAAATACCACCCCAGATATCTACCTACTTTATATGCATGCTCCACTGTTAAGTTGACATTAGCTTCTCCACGGAAACCATCTGTTCCAAAATATTTTCCCATATTTATCTCCTAATTTATTGTAATTGTTATATCTTTACTACTTACTATCTCAATTGTAACATACTTGTTTTCAGTTGTTACAACAATTGGTAATGTATATTCACCCGGAGCAAGTCCAGTAATATCAACCGTTGCCTTAATATTATTACTTCCAAGACTCGCGATAACTGACTCGGCACCTTTGACCTTTACCGTTGCAGTTCCATCATATACTATTGATGATGAATTGTCACTATTTACTTGCATGATAGAAATTCCTTCGATGGTTTTTTCAAAAATAGGTTCAACACTTACACTTGCATTTACTTGCGTGATACTCATCTTATTAATTCCTTCTACTTGAGCTAATAAAATATTATTGACCGTAATCGTGCTGCTAATTCCTTCTACTGGAACTTCTACATATATTTCATCTATTTTATTAAGTGCTGATTCATCTCCAAAAATAGTCACTTCATTAGCGCTTAATTGAATATCTTTTATAGCTAATCCACTTTCTACATCACCCACTTTTAAACTAATAATTGGCACTGTTTTACTAAATGAAGAAACACTACAATTTACTTCTGCACTTGTTGGATTTATTTCTACATCTAAAATATTTCCAGCTGCATCGCTAGCAACTATTTGGGCGTCTTGTGTAAATGACTTTGTTACATTTGCGACATCTATTACAGCCTCAACTTTACTTATTCTAGAAATAACATCTGCTGAACCTTTTACCTCTACTGTCTCAGTTGATAACTTTCCAACAGACACTGAGTATTCTTGGTTCATTTGGTCTTCATTTATAAATCTATGAGTTAGCGGGAATGTTTGTGTTGCTTTGGCTGATAATTCTACTTGTGTTGTACTTTGGACAACAACAACTTCCAAATTTTCAGGATAATTAACCGCTTGTAGTTCAACAGTATACACTCCTTGAGATAATGTAGAAACATCTAATGATACATAAAAATCAGTAGAGTTCTTAGTTGAGTAAATGTCTAATGCTGATCCTACCAAGATTACATCAACACTATCGGGTGCCCCAGTGATTACATAATCCTTTGGTAACCCTTCAACAACAACTGGTACATCATCAACACGGTCTCCACTTGTTGGAACGGATAAAATATTACTTACAGAGCCACCATTTAATATAAACACTGCAATAATTGTAATTGTTAACGATATAAACTTTAACATCTTTTTAGATGCTAACATCCTATCTAAACTTACATTAAGGATATTTAATGCATTTGCAAGACCTGTGAAGAATGAAACATATACTACATTATCATCCTTTGACTTTATTTCCTGTTCTTTAGATTGTTTATTATCGTTTGTTTCTTTATTGATAAATTTCAAAAATATATCTGTCGTTGATGCTTTACGATTTTCTTTATTTTGAGTTTTTTTAGGCATTTGTACTTTCCCCCTTATTTGACAACCATCCAAGTTCCTGGACAAGGCTAGCTTTTAGTTCTTTTCGAGGGATTTTTCTTAGTTCACCATTACTTGCATAAGAAATAGTACCAGTTTCTTCTGAGACTACAACTGTTAAAGAATCGCTTATTTCACTAATACCTAAAGCTGCACGGTGTCTAGCTCCATATAATGGACTTAGTTCTTTGGTACTTGGCGGATAGAAAGCAGCTGCACAAATAATCTTGTCTCCTTTGATAATGACTGCGCCATCATGAAGCGGTGTCCCTTCCCAAAATATTGTACGTAGCAATTCACTTTTAATGTCACTATCTATCTTAGTACCGGTATTTATATAATCAACTAACGATTGACTTCTTTCAAATGTAATTAATGCACCAATTTGTTTTTCTGAAAGAATAGTAATTGCATCAACAAGTTCATCAATTAAGCGTACTTTTTCATCAACCGATAAGTCATCAAGTTGATATTTTAATTTGGTTTGTCCTAACTTTTCAAGGGTTGATCGAATTTCTGGTTGAAAGACAATAATAACCCCAACAAATCCCCACATCAAAATTGCATCAACAATATAATCACTTGTTGCTAGCCCAAAGGTACTAGTAATCAATTTTATAAACAATATAAATAGTACTCCTTTA
Source organism: uncultured Erysipelotrichales bacterium (assembly GCA_964369175.1). Lineage (GTDB taxonomy): Bacteria > Bacillota_I > Bacilli_A > Erysipelotrichales > Coprobacillaceae > Tannockella. The sequence continues at coordinate 21,988 of CAYJEM010000006.1, forward strand.
AATAATTGAAGAGTACGCATATTTTTTCGAATCATAGCGAGTATTAAATATAATGTAAACCAAACTAATGCAATATCTCCAATTGTTCGAAGTACATTTAAAATAAGTGTTATATCAATCATTGTATCCTCCACCTTTCTAGGGTCCATTATACCATTTTTTACTTAAAAATAAAAAGATTTTTAGATAGCTACTTTATGACATCTTTGATAGAAATATATTGAAAATTAAAAAAAAAGTCGTATTATTAAATAGAGGACATATTTAGGAAAGGAAAGGTATACAATATAGTATACAAATTGTAAAACATGACAAAAGAAATTATTGTTGAAACATCTGCAAGACACGTGCATTTAACTCGTGAACATTTAGATGTATTATATGGTGAAGGCTATGAGCTGACAAACATTAAAAATTTATTACAACCTGGAGAATTTGCTTCAAATGAAAGAATTACTATTGTAGGTCCAAAAAATGAATTAAAAAATGTATTAATCCTTGGACCACTACGCCCAAAATCACAAGTTGAACTTTCTGCAAGTGATGCTAGAGCAATCGGTGTTAAGGCTCCAATCCGTCAATCTGGAGATGTAGCAGGATCTGCAAGTTGTACACTTGTTGGACCAAATGGTTCAGTAGAATTATGCGAAGGTGTAATTGTGGCTAAAAGACATATTCATATTATTCCTAGTGATGCTAAGGAACTAGGTGTTAATGACCAAGATGTTGTATCAGTTAAAATTGATTCAGAAGATCGTTCATTAATCTTTGGAGATGTTGTATGCCGTGTAAGTGAGAAATTTGCTACTGCTTTGCATATTGATACAGATGAATCAAATGCTGCTGGTGGAATGCCAACAAAATGCACAATTGTAAAATAAATTAAACAGACATGGCTCTGTTTTTTTTATAGTAAAAAGGGATATTTAGAAGCCCCCCGAAAGTTGGATAATCCAATTAATAGGAGGCATGCTTCATATTTATCCCTTTTAAAATACAAAATTTCCTTTTTTAAATACTGCAGTTGTAGAACCGTCATGACTAATACCTGTGATTTCCATATCTTCACTACCAAACATGAAATCTACATGCGTAATCGAATCGTTTGCTCCTGCTTCTTTCAATTCATCTTCACTCATTGTTGTACCACCTTTAACATTCATCGGATATGCTGCACCTAATGCTAAATGACATGATGCATTTTCATCAAATAATGTATCATAGAATAAGATGTTACTATTTGAAATAGGTGAGTCATGACTAATTAGGGCAACTTCACCTAAATAACTACTACCTTCATCTAATTCTAATAGATTCTTTAATGCTGCTTCATTTTCTTTGGCTTCGTAAGCAACAACTTTTCCATCTTTAAATGTTAATTTGAAGCCGTCAACAAGCTTCCCTTGGTAATTTAGTGGTTTAGTACTTACCACAGTACCATTGACTCCAGTTTTTAATGGCATTGAAAAAATCTCTTCTGTTGGCATATTTGGGTTAAAAATAACACCACTTGTAGAAACTTCACTACCACCTGCCCATACATGATTTGGGACTAAATCAACAATACAATCAGTGCCTAAACTATTTTTAAAATGCAAAGACTTAAAGTTATATTCGTTCATTTTAGAACTACGACTATGTATTGTTTTGTTATGTTCTTGCCAATTATTAACAACATCATTTGTTTCATCTAAATAAATACTATCTAAGATTGCTTGCCAACATTTATCCATAGCTTGTTTTTCATCAAGTTCTGGGAACATCTTTTTAGCCCAATATGTATTTGGAATAGCAACTATACACCACTGCCCATGGTTTGCCATTGTATAATTCTTAAATTTCTTAAATGCTTTTTGGCGTTCAATCATTACCGCTTGTAATGTTTCTGGGTCACACCCATCAAAAACTTCTGGAATGCTCGAATCAATATGTAAAAATGCACATTTTTGATCGACAACATATTGATAACGTTCAATCTGCCAGTTTGGTACTTCTTTTAATACATCTCTTTGACAATGCTCCATATCTATACGTGATAGTAACTCATCATGGTATTGAACATGTACTTGCTTTGCACCAAGTTTATATGCAACTTTACTACACGCTCTAGCAAAATTAGCAGCATCGACTGGACTTGTAATAACAAGCACTTGGTCTTTTTGGATGTTTGCACCAACAGACACTGCTAAATGAGCATATTTTTCAATTATTACATTATTCATATTATCTCCTTTTATATTAAACAAAAACCCTCTAAAAAGAGGACTTTGTATAATTTACTATCTTAATTATTTATTGTTTACTGCAGCTTTTAAAGTTGTGCTTGGTTTGAATGCAGCTACTTTGCTTGCTGCGATTTGAATTGCTTCACCAGTAATTGGATTTCTACCAGTTCTTGCATCTCTTGAACGTACTTCAAAGTTTCCAAATCCTTTTAGCGCTACTTTATCACCATTAGCTAAGGCTTTAGTAACTTCTTCTACAAAAGCATTAAATGCTTTTTCTGCATCTGTTTTTGTGATTTCAGCATTTGCTGCCATTGCTTCAATTAATTCTGTTTTATTCATGTTTTTCTCTCCATTTCTACCCATGACGGGTACCTTATAACATTATAGACTGTCTTTTAAAGAAATTCAACTATTTCATTATAGTTGTTTTCGTAAGATTTCTATGAATTTTTCAACTTCTGCCTTTGGTGTTGCAAAAGAGGTAACTAATCTAATACAAGTATGGTTCATATCGACACCGTGGAACCTCATAAATGTAAAATATTTTTCTAATTGTTCAATCTTTTTGTTAGGTAAAATTGGGAATACTTGATTTGATGGTGATTGTACATATTGGCTATATCCACATTCTTCAATCCCTTTTTTTAACAAATCAGCCATTTCATTTTCATGTTTTCCAATTTCATAATATAGATCATCTTTAAACAGTGTTAAAAATTGGATACCAAGTAATCTTCCCTTTGCAAGCAAACCACCTTTTTGCTTAATATTGTAACGTAAATCATTTTTTAAGTTATCATTTAAAATAACTAAACACTCTCCAAATAGTGCACCCATTTTAGTTCCACCAATATAAAACGCATCACTATATGTTGCCATTTGTTCAAGACTTGGGCACTGTTTTAAAACAAGTGCACTTCCTAATCTAGCACCATCTATAAATAAGTACAAATCACGTTTTTGACAATGACTATATAATGCTTTTAATTCATCTAATGTGTATACACTACCATATTCTGTTGTTTGTGATATATATACCAACTTTGGTTTTACCATGTGTTCACTATCATGTTCTTGTAAAATACTATCAATCATTGAAATTGTTAATTTACCATCTTCGTGCATGCGAGTTACAACTTTATGTCCTGTTGCCTCAATACTTCCCGTTTCATGCACTGCAATATGACCGCTATCACATGCAATCACTGCTTCATGAGGACGTAATATTGATGAAATAAATACTAAATTTGTCTGTGTCCCACCAACTAGATAATGGATCTCCGCATTTTCTTGTTTAATGATTTCTTTTATTTTTTGTGTTGCTTGAAGACAATATGGATCTAGTCCATAACCGGCTGTTTGTTCCCCGTTACTATCAACAATTGCCTGTAATATTTTTGGATGTGCTCCTTCACTATAATCATTTGTAAAACTATACATAACTTCCTCCTACCTTCTTGGATACAGTATTCCGTATCGTACATATAATACATCAAAATAAGTCTTTAATGATGTTGACCCAACTGTTGATGATTCTGTAAAGTCAGTTTCTAATCCGTCTACTATAAATGTATTATCTACCATATTAACTACTGGTGATTTTGCATTCAATGTAATAAAGATTACTTTAGCTCCACGCTTTTTAATCGCCTCTACTAAATAGCCAATTGGATTTAGTCTTCCACGAACACTAATAACAATGGCCACACTTGTTTCATCAAGTAACTCTAAACGTTGTGTATCATCCCCACGGTCACTAAATGCATATGAAAATTTTCCATGTTTCAATAATTTCAGCTGAATATCTGATGCTAAAATTTTATTAAATTGAAACCCAAAAAAATGCAACTTTTTAGCATCGTATATAATATCACATAAACGATCAATTTCATGTATATTAATTGATTTTTTACCTCTTTGAAGTGATTGAATTGCTTTATCATAAATCATATCAATACATGTTTCTGGATGTAAATGAACATTAACTAAATCTTCTGCTGGTAATAATATCTCCTTACCTGCCTCTTTAAGACCCGCTTTGACTTGATTTTTAAATTGAGCAAAACTTTCACATTTTAGTGCCTTACAAAACCTAGATATTGTCGCTGGTGATGTAAAACATAAATCAGCTAATTCATTTATACTAATATTTGGTATATCCTCAATATGTAATAATACGTTATAACAGATTGTATAATACATATCTTGACTATAAGAGGCATTTACATACGTAATTAGATTATAAAGTATATCAACCTCTTCATATAATTCTTTTTTCATATAATCCCCCCTAGATTGCATTATACCACTTTTCTCATAAGAAAAAACAGACAATTGTCTGTTTTCTATAATTCTTCACCATTTGTTTCAATAACTTTTTTATACCAATAGTATGAATCTTTTTTATAACGATTTAATGTTCCTTCACCTTCTGCTTCTTGGCGATCTACATATACAAATCCATAACGTTTTTGGTAACCATTTAACCAACTTAATAAATCAGTATATGACCATGTACAATATGCAAGTACACGACATCCGTCATCAGATGCTTTTTTCAACTCTTCAATATGAGCTTTTAAGTAAGCTATACGGTAATCATCATGAATAACATTACCTTCTTCTAATTTATCAAATGCTCCTAGTCCATTTTCAGAAATAACAATTGGTAAATCATAACGACTTGTAATTTCACGGCAACACATACGAAGTCCCATTGGATCAATTGTCCAATCCCAATCAGTTGTTTTTAGGAATTTATTTGCAGGCTTCTTATATAACCCTGGTATCCCTTGTAATTTAGCTGTTCCTTTTTTACCCGAGTTATTAATCTCGTGAGTTGTTGTAACACCATCAATTGCGTTATACTCAACAACTGTTGTTTGGTAATAGTTTACACCCATGAAATCAACTAATGTAGCAGCTTTATGCATAACTTCTACGTCACCAGTTTCCATTTTTGGAGCCATTCCTTGTGATTCTAAATATTTTATTGCAGAACGTGGATATCTACCATATGCATATACATCCATCCAATAATTATTTTGTAAGTCATCATAGTCTGCCTTTGCCATAGCATTTTCTGGTTTGCAATCGATTGCATATGATGGTCCATAAGCATGACTTGCACCTACATTTGCATTAGGAAATAATTCTTTTAATGCTATTACACTTTTTGCATGCGCCATATTAGCATGATGATTTACTTGATAGAACATACTTGTATCATTTACTTTTCCTGGTGGATGCATTCCAGCCATCCAACCAAAGTATGTAAAGATGTTTTGCTCATTCATAGTAATCCAATACTTTACACGGTCTCCGTATCTTTTAAATAATGTAGTGGCATAGTTTACAAAATCATCTACTATTTTGCGACTTTCCCATCCACCGTAAGCTTCTTCTAAAGCCTGAGGCATATCCCAGTGATATACAGTTACCATTGGTTCGATACCATACTTAATACATTCATTTATTAAACGATCATAAAATTCTAATCCTGCTTCGTTTACTTCACCGTTTCCATTTGGATAAATCCTTGCCCACGCAATTGAAAAACGGTATGTTTTTAATCCCATTTCAGCCATTAAAGCAACGTCTTCTATGTAACGGTTATAGTGATCTACTGCCACATCACCAGTAGTTTCTTTGAATGTTTTCCCTGGAATTCTAACAAATTTATCCCAGTTACTTACACCTTTTCCATCTTGATCCCATGCACCTTCAATTTGGTATGCAGCTGATGCACTACCCCATAAAAAATCTTTAGGAAATCCTTTACTTTCTTTAAAATACATAATTAGTCCTCCTGATATAAAAAGAGTATACCAAATAATATGATTTATACCCTTTTCTTTCTATTTATGAAAATTATTTACAATATGTATCAACAAATGATTTATAAGTTAAAAAGTTTTCTTCAGACTTATCCACCTGTGATAAATATGTCTGCTCCTTTATAACATATAATGATTTTTCACCACGACTCGCATTATAAAGTGGATATACATGATCTATTGGTACAAAATCATCATAACGAGCATGGAAATATAATGTTGCAATGTCATTATGCTTTACAAGTGATACTGTACTTTCTTTTATATTTATTTTTGCTTCTTTCATGATTTTTCTTTTAATTAATGGCAATGTAGGAATTCGAGGCATTTTATAATCCTTTTCCAAACGATGACCTAATACATCATATGGTGACATGTAAGCTCCATCACTAATAATTGCAACAACATTTTTTAAAATATGCTTTGAAGCTGCATTTAAAATAACATTTGCTCCACACTCTTTACCAAACATAATAATTTTATGTTCATTTCCGTATTTTTCAATAATATAGTCATTCCATACCTTTATGTCTTCAATATCTTTTATTCCAAATCCACGGATATATCCATCACTTTGACCATGTCCTCTAGCATCAACTAGCAATATATTACTATTTGGTATTGTATCAAGTAGAAATGGCACATACATCTCCATATCTCTTGCTTCTAGTGCAAAAGGATGACATATCAGTATTGTTTTTGTAGCATCACTTTGTTCTATTAAAATTCCACGAAGGCGTAAATTCGTATTGTTTTTTACATATACAGATGTAGCATGATAATCTTTTTCTAATTGTGTCGTTGTATCATCATGGCGGTGGTGACGATAAAGCAATGCCTTAGAAATTTTTGAGACAAAGGCACTTGTTGCAAGTGCTCCACCAGTAAGAAGCGAAGCAATAGCAACACCAGTAACTATTTTTTTGTTTTTGTTATTCATAATTATGCTCCTTCATAGTTTTCAAGTAATAGTCGATAAATTGAAAATACTTCTTCTACTAAATATGGTGAATCGTTTCCATCTTCAGCTTCTGCTATAAGATGCAAAGCAGCATTTTCTAGTTCTTTTTTAATTAATAAACGATATTTATTAGGGAAAGAAGAAATCTTGAAACAATCAAATACAAACGTATTATAATCTTCTTTAAAAATATCTATTAACAATGAATGTCCATGTTTATTAATAATATTTTGTGCTAAATATATTTGTGATTCATGGTTTGCATACTGCGTTACATCTACCATTATAAAACGTAACACTTCTAATAATGTATTGTAATATCCAACCTTTATATCTGATAGTGATGAAAGTAAAAGACGAACTGCAATGTTGGTTGAATCCCAGTTAGGTTCACCATATTCTTCAAAGAAATCACGAACCTTTAGTTTTACTTCCCCGGTAAGTTGGTAACCTACTACAACTTCTAATCCAAATCTTTTATTTACAAACAATTCTACAAAGATACGTGATAATTCTGAAGGACTAATTGTCGCAATGCTATCAAAGTTTTCAATAATCATATCTAAAATTTTAAAAATATGTTTTTTATGGATATGACATTGCGTATCTAAATACTTTGTATTTGCACCAATCCAACTTTCTTCATCATTTGCACGCTCTAGTACTAATTCAAAAGCTTTCAGAAATCCTGGGTAATCTTTGTTATCTAATAAGTATTTTAGATATGGCATGAAGAAGAAATAAAATGTATCAACACCTTCTTGACTAAATCCATCTAAATATTGAATATAATCTAATATATTACGATAATCTTGTGTTTCTAGTAGTGGGTAAGGATTTTTATTACGAATATACAAGTCATACATATGTGAATGTAAGATTGATTTATGTTGCATAAAAACGAGTATTCGCTTTAGAGATTCATTAATAATGTATTTTTTTTCTTGTTCATTTAAATCTACACTAAATTCATATTCTAGTTCGTCTTGAGAACAATCGATCGTAACATATACTACAATTTCACGGAAACCTTCGTCACGATAGTAGAATCGAAATTTATATTCTAATGGTTTACTTTTATAACAACTATGAAAGCGATACTTACCAATTACTTTGGATTGGTTGCTTTCAAGGTATTGTTCGATTTCTAAAGTATTCATAAAACACCTCCATATGTAAATTCTACCACTTTAACAATGTCTTTAAAAGGGTATAACATATATTTAACATAAAAACCAGTAGATATTCTACTGGTTAAACATATTTTACATTATATAAATATAAACCTTGTGGCTTTGCTTTGAACAAACACTTTTGCTTACCACAACTGTCTAACAACTCTTGTAATCTTTCAGTACTTACCCTTTTAGCACCAACTTGAATTAGACCACCAACAAGATGCCTAACCATATATCGGCGAAATCCGTTTCCTGTTATAGAAAATGTTACAATACCATCTGCTTCACAAATATCAAATGAATAAATTGTACGTATTGTATTTCCATATTGATCATATGTACAATACGAGGCAAAATCATGCTCTCCAATAAATATTTTTGCAGCTTCTTGCATTGCTTCAATATCTAAAGAGCGATTATATTGATATATATAATTTGTATCAAATGGATTGTATTCATTCATTGATAATTTATATCGATATTCTTTCATTGTAGCACTATATCTTGCATGAAACTGTTCATCTACGTATGATGTGTTAGTAATATAAATATCATTAGGTAGAAAATGATTAATCGCTTTTTTCCATTGTTCTATAGGTAATTCTTTTTCACTATCAAAATGAAATACCTGATGTTCTCCATGTACTTTTGCATCAGTTCTACCAGATGCATGTATGATTACTTCTTGTTGACATATATTTTTTAGTGCTTTATGAATCTCTCCTTGAACAGTACGATATTTATCTTGTACTTGAAATCCATGAAATTTACTACCATCGTACTTTACGATGCATTTTACTCTTACCATAAAACAAAACTCATTACAACGACACCAACACAAACGATAATACTAAATGCTAAACTGATTGTATCATTGTTTTTCCAAGATAGTTTTTGAAATCTTGTACGCGTTGCTTCAGGGTTGTAATTTCTACTTTCCATAGCGTTTGCAAGGTCCTCTGCTCTTTGAAAAGCAGATATAAATAAGGGAATGATTAAAGAAATAATAGCACGGATTTTCTCTTTTAATGTACCTTCATTAAAATCAACTCCACGACTTGCTTGCGCTTTCATAATTCTTTTAGTTTCATCTAGTAAATCCGGGATAAAACGTAATGCAATAGAAATCATCATTGCAAGTTCATGACTTGGAAACTTAATCTTTTTTAATGGATTTAATAAAGATTCAATTGCTAGTGTTAATGCTAACGGTTTTGTTGAAGATGTTAAAATTGTTGTTAGTGAAATAATTAATACAATACGTATGAATATTAATACTGATTGAATAATTGCACCACTATAAACTGGTAGCGAAAAGATTGTAAATAACACATCACCACTACGTAACAAAAAGATATTAAAAATCATTAAAAATATCATCATGAATATCATTGGCTTAACGGCTTTTAGAATATGTGATACTTGTATTTTTGAAAGTAAAACAACAAGTAATACATACATAGCAATAATACTATATCCAATAAAACCAATATCAAAGAAGATAGCAGTCATTGCAAACATTAAAGTAATGATTTTTTGTCTAGGATCAAGATTATGAATAAAAGAATTTAATGGTATGTATTTACCAAAGGTTATATTATCCATGTTGCAATCCTCCTATAGCGCTTGCAACTTCTTCAATTGTTTTTAAGCTTGTATCAATTGAAAAACCTCTTTTATTTAGTTCTACAATGAAGTTTGTAATAATTGGTAAGCTAATACCTAAATCTTCCAAATACGCTTGATTTTTAAAGATATTCGTCACACTATCATGCTTTTCTACAATACCTTGATTCATAACAATAACTTCATCGCAATATTCTAAAACATGATTCATATCATGAGTAACTAAAATAACAGTTATTCCTCGCTTATTTATTTCTTTAAATAATTTCATCATTTCAATACTACCTTGAGGATCAAGACCAGCTGTTGGTTCATCAAGAATTAGAATATCTGGTTCCATAGCAAGGATTCCAGCTATCGCAACTCTTCTTTTTTGACCCCCAGATAATTCAAAAGGAGACCTTTCTAAAAAACTTTCATCAAGTCCAACAACTTGAATTACTTCCTTAGCAATATCCTTTGCCTTGTTAGCTTCAACTCCAAAATTCGTTGGTCCAAATATAATGTCCTTTTCAATTGTCTCTTCAAACAACTGATACTCAGGAAATTGAAAAACTAAACCAGCAACTTTTCTTAACTGTTTATATTTCATCTTTTTAGCATCTGCTACAATATGAAAATCATTAACATGAACTTCGCCACAAGTTGGTTGTAACAAAGCATTAATATGTTGAATTAATGTACTTTTACCACTTCCAGTTTGACCAATAATAGCGCAAAAACTTCCTTTTTCAATTTTTAAATTAACTCCTTTTAAAGCATGATATGCAAAAGGAGAGCCATCACCATAACGATATTCTACTTCTTTAAATACAATTGACATAACTGGTTAATCAACTCCTCTTCTTTCATATGCTCAATACAATTAACATTATTATTTATTAATGCTCTACTCATCTTTATTGAAAACGGAACATCTAATGAAAGTTTTTCTAACTTATCACTATCATTTAAAATTTCGTTTGGTTTTCCTATTCCTTGGATAACTCCATCATGTAACAAAATCACTTGATCACTTAAATTTGCTTCTTCTATATCATGTGTAATCGATATAATTGTAATATTATGTTCCTTATTTAACTGTTTTACTAACTCTGTAATCTCTTTTTTACCAATTGGATCTAACATACTTGTTGCTTCGTCTAATATAATAATATCTGGTTTCATCGCCAGTACTCCAGCGATTGCTACACGTTGCTTTTGGCCTCCTGATAACTTTGTCGGTTCATGTTTCAAAAAGTCTTCCATATGAACTAAAGTTGCATATTTATTAATAATATCTGCCATCTTAGTAGGTTCAACACATTGATTTTCTAATCCAAAAGCAATATCATCTTGTACAGTAGCACCAATAAATTGATTATCTGGATTTTGAAAAACAATCCCAATACGGCTACGAACATCATACACTGTATCATGTGTTAATTGTATATTATCAACAATAATATCACCACTTTTACTTTCTAAAAGACCGATTAATAGCTTTGCAATCGTGCTTTTCCCACTACCATTATGCCCTAAAATTGTTGTATAACTTCCCTTAGGAATAGTAAATGAAACATTATCTAATGTACGCTCATCATCATTATATTCAAATATTAAATTTCTTACCTCTACAATTGTATTCATGATTACCTCCAAGTGTTCTAATCTATTCTATTATGGATGGATAAGTAAGTCAATAAATGTATGCATTCTTTACAGCTACATTTGTATTTGATATTATCTACTATAGATATGAGGTGATAATATGCAAAAAATATATGATAAACAAGACTTATATGACTATCTTTATGAAGATTATACATTTATAAATTACAACGTTACTAATTGTTTGATTGAAGATTGCAACTTCAACAACTGTACGTTTATTAATTGTACTTTTGCAAGTAATAAGTTTAATAATACTAAACTTGTTGATTGTACATTTGTTGACTGCCAATTAATATCAATTGATTGGCATATATTAACAACAACTAGTAGTTTATTTTTACCTTTTAATAGCTTTAAAAACTGTTTACTTCGCTACAATATTTTTGAAAAACTACGACTAACGAAAGTGGATTTTTCTAATAATGAAATACTTCAATGCACTTTTGATACATGCAACATGGAATTAAGTAACCTTTCAAGCACCAACTTAAGAGATACCCTATTTATCCGTTGTAACTTAAAAAAGAGTACCTTTTTAAATGCCAGCAGCTATTCCATTGACCCACGATCAAATGATATTAAAGGTGCAACATTTGGCATGCTTGATATTGCTGGATTATTAGATTGTTTTGAAATAAATATTGAATAATATCACAATATTCATACAGCTATCACCCTATTCTACATATAGATATTAACTATATTACTCAACTTATGTATCCTCTGCCTTCTATCAATTTCTATCTAATTATTATCATATTTCTATAAAATACGGGATGATGTATAATGCCGTCATAAAAGTTGAACTACAATATAAGCATGTTTATACAAATGATTAACACATTCAAAGATCAATTCCGAATATAAAATAAGATTATTATATGTGTTTGGATACTTTTGATAAAGCATGTCATAACCAATATTTTAGTGTAGTAAGAGATGATGGAGTAGTAGCATCAGAGCAGGTTCTATGCTCTTATTTAGAAGAACGGTATTTTTACCAAAATTCAAATTCATATTGTAGTGGTATTTATCAACCGCAGGCTAGAAGAGAGAGCTTTGGGGAGCTACAAACATACATGCTTGAGGTTTGGGAATCATAATTTTATTAAATTTTCTTGATTTATCCATTTTCCATACAATGAATTTTTCTGTTACTATTAATTTAATGCTGATATTATTTTTTCTACAGTATAGTATCAATTACGTTATTCTTTTTTTGCAGTGGTAAGTGGTATCATATTTTATAAATCAAATAATACGATATCACAAATGTAATTATATCAAAAAGAGATTTTAAAACAGCTTATAGAAAATTCTCCAAAACCAAGCTAGCAGTATATGTTGCTTACTCTGTATTTGTAGTCTGGTTATATCTAAATATGTATAGAGCTCTTTCTCTAGGAGAAACAAGTAGTGCATTAATTGATGATTTGCTAGGAAACACTTTTTATGTCAATCAACCATTTCTGTTCTTCATGATGACTGTTGTAAAGACAGTAGTTTATAGTAAAACGATATTGAGTAACAACGTATGTTTATATATTGCTACTTTTTTTATATCTATAAATAATTTTGTATATATTCATAACAAGGATACATATATTTTTCCTATAAAAGAAAAACTGGAAGACATACTTGTCTTCCAGTAAAAGCATAGAACCACTTCTTATATAAATAACATTTAATATTGATTATCTGATTCTACATTTTTTTTGCTGATCATTACTACTACAAATTGTACAACTACAACTAATACAAATGCAATTGTCCAGATATCTAATATAATCATCGGTTTTGTAATATCTTGTGTCATAATAAATAATACAACTGCTACTATTGATGCTAATGCATTTACTGCCATTGTAGGACCTTTACGTCTAATAACTTGTTCTACTTTTTCATCTTCAATAGTTTCTTCTTTTGTTTTTTTCTTAGTTATAACTAAGTAAATTGTATACACAATTGAGATTATTGATAAAATTAAATTTAATAATGCCCAATTATCAATGCCACTATCGTTACCAAATTCTGGTATTGATGGTGTCGGTGTATCTTCATCTTCATCAACTTCTGAATCTACTTCATTATCTTCTTGATCATCTGGATTCGTTTCAGTTGCATCACCATCAGGTGTTTCAGTCACATTATCATCTGTCAATGGTTCTACAACCACAGGTGTTGGTGTAACAACTTCTGGTAAAGATTCAACTTCTACATCACCATAGAATACTGTGATTTCATAGTTGTTATTTATTAAAATATTTGCTACTCCATTTTCAGGTGTGATTTCAATATTTCCTGATTCACCTAATACAGTAAAGATAAGAGAAAGTACATCATTATGGATTCCATCAACATCATAAATACTATTTGTTAATGCCATAGTTACATCACCTAAGTCAGTATCATTAATAATTGCTGTTCCTTGGTTTGGTGTCGTTGCATTTGCTAATGCTTCATTTACTAATCCATTCAATTGATCAGCTGTTAATGATTGTCCATTTTGAGTTGAAGTACTTGGTAATGTAATTGATACTGATCTTCTATTAACTGTCATTTTAAATGTAGTTTCATATACTTCGAAGTTATCAGCTTCAATGCGAACACCATACTCTTTAGTGTCTGATACATTTATTGCTTGAATTGCATCTAATGCTAATTCATTTCCATAACTACCATCTTCATTTAACTCGTAATACTTGATATTAATTGCTGGAACTACTACGCCATTTAGTGACGCAGTAACTTGACTTTCATCAAATCTCATTACTTCTCCATCATATACTTTTGTTAAATCGTTAGCTATTCCATCAATTACCAGTGTTGCATTTGTGATTTCATAGTTCCCTTTTACTACGTTAAGTGCATAGTTATTTAAGTCAGTGTTCGCATTAGCGCTTGTTACATCTCCAGTTAATACACTTGTGT
>CAYJEM010000006.1:36500-45878 GCA_964369175.1 uncultured Erysipelotrichales bacterium
CTGTTCCATATTTTTTCGATGCATTATCAATTGTTACTGTTAATGCTCGTTTTGTGATTGTCATTTTGAATTTTACTTCTTGTTCAATAAACTTATCACTACTTATTACTACGATGAACTCTTTTGTATCAGCTACATTTGTTACATTTACTTCACTTAAAGCGATTTCATCTCCTCTTGTTCCATCAGCTTTCACTGTGTAGTAAGTGTATGTTAATCCTTCTGTTACTGCTTGTCCTGATGCGTCTGTTACTTGTATATGTTGTTGGTCAAATTGTAATGCCACTCCATCATATTCTTTTAATTGATTTTCTCCTTCTGGATCAAATCCTGCAACTGTGATATCACCTTTTGTGATTTCATAGTTCCCTTTTACTACGTTAAGTGCATAGTTGTTTAAGTCAGTGTTCGCATTAGCGCTTGTTACATCTCCAGTTAATACACTTGTGTATTCTTTTACTGCATCGTATCTTCCGTTATCTGCTCCCATTCCTTCACGGCTAATCACTACATTGATGTCTTGTTCTCCTACTAATCCTACTTTTGTATAGCTTCCATAAACATCATCTGTTCCATATTTTTTCGATGCATTATCAATTGTTACTGTTAATGCTCGTTTTGTTACCTCTAATGTAACTATTAGTGGTTCACTACTTGTGTACCCATCTTTTGTTGCGACTACATATAATGTCTTTATTCCTACATTGATTTGTGTCAAATCAGTTACTTCTGTTGTAAGCTCAACATCACCATAATATTTGTACTCTACATCAGCAATTTCATTTTCATTAACTTTTGTTTTTAACATATCGTTTGAGAAAACAAGTGCTTCTCCATCATATGTTTTAGATAAATTTTCACCATTAACCTCAACAGTTGTTAATTCTAATTGTTGATTTGCAAATACTGCATAATATGTTACGGCACTTGTAACTGTTGATGGTACTACATCTGCTACAGTTGCCCCTTCTGTTAAAGACCAACCTACAAAGATCATTGTTCCATTTGTTGGTGATTTAACACTTGGCATAACCTGTCCATGTTCAACCTTTGTATTTAGTAATTCAGCATCTCCATTTTTGTAAATTACATTGTGTTCTACTACAGAATATAATTTTGTTGTTTCAGCAGTAATTTTTTCTACTCTGCTTCCAGATGCATCTACCCAGTATTTGAATGTTGTACCTGTAGGTAATCCTTCTTCTGAAACTTTACTTGGGGCAGAGTCTACTTTTTCTTCAACATCACTATAAATTTCAGTACCTACATATCCAAAATAATCAACAAGTAACGTTTTATTTTGGAAGTAAACTTCGAACTTCGTATTGCTTGCAATAATTTTATAATCATATGAAGATGTTGACACTTCCCAATTCGTTTGTGCATTGATAATATTTTTTACTTCTAAATTATTAATAATTTCACTAAATAAAATCTTATCTCCAAGTAGTGTATCTAAGACTACTTCTTCTTGCATCTTAACCCCTTCAGGATTAAAGAATACTACTGTTGATTTTGCATCATTATTGATTGCTGTATAAGTAAATGTAAATACATTTTCTTCTACATTCATGCTTAAGAATTTTGCTTGAGTTACATTACTTGTTAGTTTATATCCCTCTATATAAGGTGCATTTATTGATAATAATAATGCATTTGTTTTAAGGTTTTCAGTTTCCTTAATTGCTTCTCCTTTTTCATTTACATATTCTATTGAATAGTTAAATTGAATTGTATCTGCTCTTGTATAGGTAAATATAATTTTGTCATTTTCACCTGTAATAGTTATAGACATCACCGGTTCATTTGCTTCATAAAAACCACTTGGCCATCCAGCACTTATTAATGCTGTTGACGTTAATGCACTAGCTTTTACTTCTTCACCTATTTTAGTTGTTGTAAATGTTTGTTTATATGTTTTTATTTCTGTACCTGTATCGTATTGATGAATAACTTCATATGCAAATACATCTGTATCTACCCAACTAGCAACCACATACTTTTCTTCTTTAATTTCTTGTCCAAGCGCAAAGTAAGTATCTTCGCCTTCATCTCTTATTCCGTTTTTATTTTCATCCACAATCCATCCTGCAAACATGTATCCATTGCGAGTTGGCGTGTATTCTAATGCATTACCAATTGTTCCATTTTTATCAATTTGTAATGTTACTGTTTCCAAAGTTTCATCTGTAACATTATGTTCTAGCTGCCCACCATCTGCAGAGAAATGTACATCATACTGTGGTGCAATCCATTTTGCAAAGAATGTAATTGCATCTCCAGCAACATTAGGCATTGTATCTGATTGCCAGTTTACTGGATTTTTACATTCTGCTTCATAGTACCAACCAGCAAATGAATATCCAGTTTTTGTATTTACTGTTCCTATCGGCAAGTCTTTTGGTTCATATCCAGAAAGTTTTTCTTGATACAACACATCTGTTGCACCTGTAGGAACTGAAATTCCACCTTGCATATCAGTTGGCAATTGTAAATTAAATTTTATATCACTACTTGATCTTGTGTAGAAAAATTTATAAATATATGTGCTTTCATTACTACCAGTGTACGTAAGTCCTTCCAACTCTTTTGGATTCACTCTACTATTACTAGTATACACGAATGATTGCGTAAATTCTTTTATCTCAACATACTGTTTACCACCATACATTATTTTTACGACACTAGAGTCTGTTACTTCATGTGGTAGCGCTTGTGCATAGTAGGCTACTGAATATGTCGATAAATTAGCTTTATTTGATAGTGAACCAGTCACTTTTATTGATGTATCATTTAATGGAATTAAATCTGCTGTAAATTTATTACGATGCGTTACATTCGCTGTTGTTCCATCAAGTGAAGCGTAAGTCCATCCGACAATTATTCTGTTATTTACTGCAGTCATATATTTTTGAGATGGCCAAATATTGCTAATATCTTGTTCATATTTTGCATACATTGTATACCCGTCTTTATCAATGTCTGCCGATGTCCCATTAGGGAAATTTACTTTAACCGTATCACTATTTGAACAAAATGTAATAGAGTATACTGTTCTTGTGTAATAAACATTGACAACTGTCGTTCCGTCTCCCAATACTTCTTTTTTACCTGAATCATTCCATGAATATTTTGCATAATCACTACTATTTTTTCCAATGCTTTCAGTAAATGGACTTGTATTCATATCTGCAATATTTGCAATAGTTCCTGCAGTCCCTGTTGTTGTTTCTGTTTTAACATATGAATAATTATTTATGTTATGCAGCTCTGTTATATTGTTATTTAAATCTTGACTTGGCAATACATTAGGCTTTTCAACCCAATATACTACTGTATACTCTACTTCTTCACCAATCCACTTAGCTGTATAGACAACATTTTCTTTAGGCATAGTTGATGGAAAATTACTTAAGTTTGCATTAATTGTAGTCCCATCGCTTCCTGTGTATCCATCAAATGTGTATCCATCGCGTGTAGGTTTAGCTGGTGCAGTAATATTAGCCCCGAACTTTGCTGATATTGGTTCTACCTGTGTTCCATCTCCAGTAATAAATGTAATGAAATATATATCTCGTTTGTAATATATTTCTACTGTTGTGTTTTCTCCATCTATTAATACTTTTTGTTCAATGGGACCTTGTAATGTATACCCATCTACTGTAAGAGCCACACCTGCTGTATAATTTCCTGCAGTTCCTGTAGTTGTTGTAGTTTTGGAATTATCCACTTCATAATTACCTGATTCATTTTCAAAATAGTGCTTTACACTATACTCAACTTCTACTGCAGCTACAGCTTGATATTTTACTATAATTTCATTATCAGAGCTATTTGTAATTAACACTGTTGATTGATTACTATCAACTAGTTTTGCTCCACTTATAACTGGTGAATCGACACTTATTTTATCTCCTTCAGTCACAAAATACTGTTTTGATGGATGTGCTTCTGTACCATCAATATATTCATATCTTACAATTTTCTCTGAAATAACTGAATCTTCCATGTATACAGCATTTAAAGTTACTGCTTTTACCACAAATGGATCCGCTGCAAGTTCCTCTTCACTGTAATTTACTGTCACTGTATCTAAACTAACCATTTCTCCATTTAGTTCCCAATGACTAAATTGTTTACCTGTTAGATTTAATGATGGTGATGGATTCCCACTACCATCAACAAGAGGATATGATACTCCACTATTTGTATAATGTGGCACCTCACTTGCAAGTGTTACATTTTCCCCCTCTTGGTTTTCTCCAATGAAGTTAACGTAAAATAATACACTGCTTGTATCATTCTCGTTATATTTGGTTACTGGTCCCATATAACTACGATACTTTGTATTATCTCCTTCTTCACTAGTATTTTGAATAATTTCTTCTTGTTCTACTTGTTCATTATTTGAATTTTCAGTAGCAAAAACTGAAAAATTCACGCTTGAAAATGAAATTAAAATTGCTAATAACATCATCAAACATCTACTAATAACTTTATTCATAAAAACTCTCCCTTCTTTTTGTCTATAGTTTTACTTCCACACACTTATGACAAATTTAAACATCACACACTAACACACTATTATTATTACTTGTTTGAATTGAATTATTTCATATTCACATATAACTGATAGAATAAAATATTTACTATTTTATCGTATCTATGTTTTCAAGTAATTGATACGAAATTTGGAATTTAAATCCCTCTACTAAACTATTGTTATTTTTAATTACTTTTTAATCTACATCAGTACTTGCTTTTATTTTAAGCTTGTCACCATATAGATTCGTTTGCTGATATACAACTTGCATATCTTAACCCTAAACATTCTTGTGGACTTGCCACCATAGCAGGGATTGTGCACCCTATAAGCATGGATACTAACGTCGTAAATGCACCCTTATAATTACCTATTTTTGTGTTATTCATTTTTCCCTCCCTTTTGTATTTTTATAATATTACTTCCTTAATACTACACTTAGAAGTGTAGCACATATTTTTTCTATCCTTACAGTTCTTACAAAAATGTAAGGTTACAAATATTGCATGTTTATACTTCAATTTTTGTAAGAGCAATATAAATCAATAAAAAAGTATATAGTAATAATGTATTCCTAAAACCTTAAATCATGCTTTAAAGTTTATATTCAAAAAAAGGTGTACAAACTCAACCATGTTTTAAATATTCTATTAGCAAATAGAATAAATTTCATTAAAATAAAAAAAGGATAACAAATTGTTATCCTCTTTCGATATATATGTTCGAAGTACTACCGGTTTTGCATATTTACTCAAAGTATTCTAAGCAATATCCATGTGTACGGTCGTTAACCAATTCAAACACTCTATATTTCTCTAATTTTTTTCTCAATCTTGATAGTTGTGCCCAAAGAGCACCTCCATTATTATTCATAGGTAAGTTCCATGCTTTTTCATATAAAGTTTCAGAACTCACTGGTTGATTTACATATTCAACTAATATTACTAGCAAAGAAAATTCTTTACGAGTTAAATAAAGTATTTCACCATCTACTGTTGCTGCTGCCATCTTCAAATCAAGCTCTAATGGTCCAAGTTTCATGCTTTTCGAATTTTTACTTGTCATTTCATCAGTTACAGCACGATTTTTCCTTTCAATTAGGCTTCCTGAAACACCAACCAATTCCTCAAAATCATAAGGTTTTGTCATATAATAATCACAACCTGCATTAAGTCCAGCCACCTTATCTGTCACTTGTGTTTTTCCTGTTAAAAACAAGATAGGTACATCACTGGTATGGCGCACTTCTTGGCAAAATTCAAAACCTGTTCCATCAGGCAACATGGCATCCAAAATAATTAAATCGTATTCATTTTTGGAAAAAAGATTTCTTGCGTCTTTCAATGTTTCAGCCCCAGACACATCATATCCTGAACGTTTTAATTTGCGACTAGCAAATCCCAACATTTCTACTTCATCTTCAACAATTAATATATTAGCAACTTTTTGCATCTCTAGCTCTCCTAAGACTATTTAAACGTACTACTTCAGTATTTATAAATTTATATTTTTATGATTTTTATAACTTATAATCTATCATAATTTGCTCTTTTTTTCAATACTTAAACTTAAATCAAAGGCATTTTATAAGAAGAAAAATTGTCACGAAAGAATCTATGAACCTTATAGGGGATAATAGTAAATATAGTATAATTTTCACACCAATGTGTATTTAAGCATATTGATTAATTTGTCTTATATTTAAAATTTATTAATACTCTAAAAGTATGTTTCTCATCTTATATAGTCTGAATATTTCTACTGTGTTAAATTAATATAAACCCTATAAAATTCTATCAATCTAATTGTTTTTTTATAAAAATAAGATTGCTTATATTTGCCTGATGAACATACCTAGGAAATTTGAAATTTTAACATATTTATGATAAAATCATTTACAATATGCTTTAGAAAAAAGGGAATAGTTATGAAAAATAAAAAGAATAAAAGTAGTGTATTAATAATACTTCATGTTGTTTCAGTATTTTGTATTATACTTTGGTATATATCTACTGTACATAGGGATAATATCGCAAATATTACGACCATCCAAGCTAAGAATGGTGTTTGGGATTTAAGTGAGTGTGACTTTACTAATTCTATCTTTGAATTGGAAGGAGATATGGAATATATAAATGGTTCATTACTTTCGCCAAATGAATTTGATACAAGGGGTGAGGAGGTACAATTAGGAAATTTAAGTGTTTTTGAAGAAAATGTCACTATAAAAGGAACTATTATCTTTCCTTCACTTGATACTTATTCTCTAAAAATAAATAGTCTCCCTACCAAAACCTTATACATCAATGATAATTTTTCGGGAACAAATGATATTTCGACATATGAAGATAGTATATCAAATTTCAAACACAATGAAATTACGTCTACTTTTTATCCACTTGATAGACAAGCAGAATTACTTATACAGAGCTCTGACTTTATACATGAAAGTGGCGACAATTCATTTCGTATTTATGTTGGTGACCCCGGGCTTCTAGACTGGTATTTTACTTTAGGGCAACAAGTTCAAACAGTCATTATTGGTATGTTATTTATGTTATCGCTTCTCCATGTAATCATATTTTTTACATTTGAAAAAAGTTCCTTAAGTATTGTAACCTCAGTATTTTGTATGATTTGGTCTATAAGATTTGGGCTAGAAGAATCAAGATACTTATATGCTTTACTTCCATATTTCTCTTGGGAACTTGGCTTTCGAATTATCAATTCAGCAATTCCGCTCAGCGGTATACCTATTGTCTGTTTAGTATTTAGGCAGTTTAAAGGTGCTTTAAGTATCAGAGCTTCATTACTTATTATTACGATAGCAGTATTTGCTGCAATACAAATATATGTTTCTAGTATATATGCTATGACACATTTAACATCAGTTATTATTTATATTATATATATAATTCTAGTTATATATCTAGCGTATGCACTTTTAAAATATATAAGAAATAAAAATCGTAAAGAACCTCTAACATTTGAACAGAAAATCGAAACTGTACCATTTTTTATCTTATTTTATGCAGTGGCACATGATTCTTTAAATGCTCTTGGTATACATCTATTTTATATTCCATATACAATTACTGAAATGTCTGTATTTTATTTTGCAGTTTCTGAAACCTTAATTTTATATTCAAGTAATATTTTAATGAAACAAGATGCAATGCTTAAAGAGCATGAAACCCGTATAGAAGCACAAGAATTAAAGCGTTTTTCAAAAATAAAATCACAATTTATGGAAATCATCGCTCATGAAATTAAAACACCACTCGCAATTATTAATGGTGGTGCAAGTGAAAGCAAGGATTATTTGGAAGATATGATGGATAAGTCTATGATTGAAGAATGCCATGATGAAATTGATGGCATAGGTAGAAATCAAATGATTATTACAAAAACAGTGAAAGACCTAAATGAAACTGTATTTGATTTACTGGATGCAACAGCTCTTGAAACAGGTAGACTAAGCTTAAATAAATCAGAAGTTAATCTATGTAACTTTATAGTAAGTGTAATGGAACAACACCGCATTCAAATTGAAAAAGCTAACAATGAGCTTATATTAGAAATACCAGATAGTACAGAAGACATCTACTGTGATGAAAAAAGATTAAGACAAGTGCTTATAAATGTTTTATCAAATTCAATTCGCTATACAAAAAATGGTACAATTAAAGTATCACTACATGTTTCCGAGAAGTTCCAAGAAATTTCGATAACTGATAGCGGAGTAGGTATTTCATCGGATGTATTACGTAGACTCAAACAAAAGAGCTACATTGATGGTGGCCCTCATGGAAATCGTGGTGGTATAGGAATTTATGTTTGTCATCAAATCATTGAATCACACCATGGTATACTTGATATACATTCAAACAATGGACTTGGGACGACTGTTACCATCTCTTTACCAAGAATTAGTGAAAATATAGATTAGTATAATGTATGGCTGAAGTATTAACATTATGAAATACATTTATACTTATTTATTTATCAA
The DNA here is from genome assembly GCA_964369175.1 of uncultured Erysipelotrichales bacterium. GTDB lineage: Bacteria > Bacillota_I > Bacilli_A > Erysipelotrichales > Coprobacillaceae > Tannockella. The sequence goes on from CAYJEM010000006.1 coordinate 45,053, forward strand.
TATATATCCACTAGCTAAGCTAGTGGATATTTTCTTTTTTAAAGCCAATATAATGTTTAACATCTGTTCAAAAGTAAGTATATCACTTTAATAAAACTATTTTAATATAAGTAGCAATAGCACTTATTTATCATATTCCTACAAAATATGGGGGGGAAGGAGTATAATGTAAATATAGAACATCGGACAGTAGTAGAAACGATGTAATACAAATGATTAAAATATTAAAAAAATTAACAATCGTTACAATAGTTTGTTTGGGTATATTTACACTAAAAACAGTGAACGCTGAAGCATATAATACTGAATCCATATCATTGCGGATTACAGATACGCCGATAGGTCAAACCCGAATGTCAAGCAAGATACAAATTATCAAGCATATGTACGCTGGGATGCATCAGATAAACCAAGTCATAACCAATGGTTTAGGGTGGTTGCTTATGACGGAGTAGCTGCATCACCTTCAGTTTTGTTTACTTATTTAGAAGATCGATTTATACCTGAAAACACAGGTGTCCACCAAGGTGGTATTTATCAATTACAGTCACGAAGAGAAAATTCCTGGGATTCATATACATACGTTTTAGGGCTCTGGGAATCATAGATAATATAAATTTTACTGTCCTATGTTCAATCTTTATATACATAACGAGGAGGGCTAAGTATGAAGTTTTTAATAAAAAGAAATCGTATTTTCATACTCGTGTTTATGGTATGTATTATGATTATGGTATATTGTATGCTAGATGATGATAATTTTTTTGACTATTATAAATGTCAACTATAAATTCCCCAGAAGTGTGCATTTAATTTTCCTCACTTT
>CAYJEM010000007.1:0-43598 GCA_964369175.1 uncultured Erysipelotrichales bacterium
GGTTGTTGCATTTGCGGTTGTTGCATTTGTGGTTCTACATTTTGCACTGTTGGTTCATTTGCATAATATGCTTCTTCAAAAATAATAGCCATTGATATGAAATAATCTGGCTCCACAAGACAAATTAATACCCCTAACAATATAATTAACCACACAATTACTAATTGTGGAATCAATACAGTTAATATAACAAATCCAATCCCCATTGCTACTGAAATAGCTGTGTAAAATAAAATTACTTTTGCAACTAATCCACGGTATCCTTGAAGCAATTGTGATGATTTAGAAATTGCTGCACCACCCGTGATTCCTTTATATCTTTCTAACACTAGGAATGTAACCCCGTAACGTGTTTGAACCAATACTGATAAAGCAAATCCAATCAAGAATACAATTAGAAGTTTACCAAGCATGCTATATATAAAACTCACGATGTAAGAACTTGAACTACCAAAACCAGTACCTAAAATACCATATGAAAGATATGCTAAATCATCCATCATAAGTACAACTAATAGAATCCCAAGACCAACTCCTACTGCAAATAGTATTAAATTATATAACAAATATGCTAAAAAATTCTTTGTGAAATTTTGAAAACCATAATTAATAAGCTCTCCTACATTCATTTTTGGTTGCACATTATTTGTGTATTCTAAAGCTATTTTGTTACGACCTTGAAACACGATAGAAACAGATAATAAAAGCACTGCTTCAATTAAGGTTACAGCGATTGATGTCCCTAAGTCTAACACGCCTAGCAACATTGTTGTTACTTGTGTTACTACACCAAATAAAATTGCTGTACCAATTAACAATCCTCTACCTTGACTTCTTAATATCTCTGTCTTTTTTCTAAGAATATCATTTAATCTCATTTTATATTTCCTCCCTTATAATACTAGCGTATTATATCATAAAACTGAGATACTATAAACTAAATTATACAATTTATCTATTATATCACCATATATCGAGGCTTGTTTTTATAGCACGATTTATTTCTGTCATTAATGAATTTTCTAGTTCTCCTACCCGTTCTTTTATCCTTTGCTTATCAATCGTGCGTATTTGTTCTAAAAGAACCACTGATTTTTTTTCTAGAAACGTACATGAAACCATGACATGGGTTGGTAATGAATTTTTGGTTAACCTTGATGAAATTGGTGCAATAATAACAGTTGTAGAGTGTTTATTCCCCTTATCATTTTGTAGAATAACTACTGGTCGATATCCACCTTGTTCACTACCTATCACAGGTGATAAGTCAGCATAATATACTTCCCCTCTATGAATCATCTATTTCACTCCCTATGGTTAACTATATGATATAAGAATAAATTTATACTTATTCATATTATGAAAATAAAGTTAATTTTATTAGCATTGTGATATAGTATTTAATAGGAGGATTATTTATGTTGAAAGCTGTAATATTTGATATGGATGGATTAATGATAGATAGTGAAAACTTAACATTTGAAGGTTATTTAAATGTTTTTAGCAATCGTCAAGAAGATATTCATGTAGATTTTTATAAAAGTTTACTTGGTAACCCTTTACCGGTAATCTACGAATTATTTTATAAAGAGTATGGATATGATTTTCCAATTATTGAAATAATTGAGGAAGTTCATCAATATATGCATAATTATTTTGAAACAAAAGGTATTCCACTAAAAAAAGGACTAATTCCTTTGTTGAAATATCTTAAAACAAAGAATATAAAAACAATTGTTGCTACATCAAGTGAAAGAACACGTGTTGATTATATTTTAGAAAAAGCTAACCTAAGTACATACTTTGATGATTCAATATGTGGTGATGAGGTAGAAAATGGTAAACCAAACCCTGATATCTTTTTAAATGCATGTAAAAAGATATCTATACACCCTACAGATGCAATTGTATTAGAAGATTCTATACAAGGCATCGAAGCAGCACATCGTGCAGGTATTCCAGTATATTGTATTCCTGATATGTTATACCCACCAACAAATTATGCATCAAAAACCGCTGGAATCGTCGATAACTTAGAAGATATGATTCCAATAATTAATGTGCTGTAAAAAAACATACCATTGAATGGTATGTTTTTATATATAAAACTTCTATTTTGTATTGTGTAATAATTTTAGATATATGACTTTTTGGATGAAAGAATTTTTATGACATACACAAAACAGAAATTAAATATCAATTAGATAACACTATTGATCATATTTGCATATGTTGGTAGTGTTAAATACTTTGATGGAACAAGTGTTTCTAGTTCATCTAAATCTTTGCGCAATAAGTCCATTGCGTAAATTACTTTATCTTTATACATAGTTGCTAGCTGCAAACTATCTTCTATTTCTTTAACTGCTGTTACTTGTTTCTCTAAATCCTGTAAATTTGTTAACATCGATGATGAAATTGTTGATAACTTTGTTAGTAAGTGTTGCTCTAATGACATGTCAAATAAATCAGATTTAGATTTATTTTCGTACAAAGAAGCAATCTCCCCTTGATACGTTATTACTGCAGGAATGATACTATCCTTTACCATATCAATTAATGTATATGCTTCAATTTGAATTGTTTTTGCATAATTTTCTAACAATATTTCATAACGTGAATGCATTTCTTCTTTAGTAAAGACACCATGTTTAACAAATACATCAACACTTTTATCAGCAATAAACGAAGGCAGCGCATCAACTGTTGTTTTTAGATTTGCAAGACCTCTTTTAGCTGCTATTTCTTGCCATTCCATCGCATATCCATCACCATTAAAGATAATACGTTTATGATTTGTAATAGTTCTTTTAATAAGTTCTAAAAGTGCTTCATTAAAATCATCTTTTGATTCCAACTCTGTTGCAAACTGATCTAATACCTCAGCAACAATCGTATTTAAAATAACATTTGGTCCTGCAACTGAAAATGTTGACCCAAGCATTCTAAATTCGAACTTATTACCTGTAAATGCAAATGGTGAAGTACGATTTCTATCAGTTGTATCTTTTGGAAAATGTGGTAATACCGTAACTCCTATTTCCATTTGGATTTTTTCTTTCCCACCATAATTATCACCTTTTTCAATTGCTTCTAAAATCTCTGTTAATTCATCTCCTAGAAACATTGAAATAATTGCTGGCGGCGCTTCATTAGCACCTAATCGATGGTCATTTCCAGCACTTGCTGCAGATACTCGTAAAATCTCTTGATAGTCATCAACAGCTTTAACAATCGCCATTAAAAACAACAAGAATTGAGCATTTTGATATGGGGTATCTCCAGGTTCTAAAAGATTTATACCAGTATCTGTTGAAATTGACCAGTTATTATGCTTTCCACTACCATTCATTCCCGCAAATGGTTTTTCATGTAGTAAACAAGCTAAACCATGTTTACTAGCAATACTTTTCATTAACTCCATTGTAAGTTGATTATGATCACTTGCAATATTTGTTGTTGTAAAGATTGGTGCTAGTTCATGTTGAGCTGGCGCTACTTCATTATGTTTGGTTTTTGATAAAATACCTAGTTTCCATAACTCTACATCTAATTCTTTCATATAGTCTGAAACTTTTTGTTTAATTGTACCAAAATAATGATCATCTAATTCTTGAGCTTTGGGTGGTCTTGCACCAAATAATGTTCTACCTGTATACATTAAATCTGGTCGTTTTAAATACATTTCTTTATCAATTAAAAAATATTCTTGTTCAGGACCCACTGTAGTTTTTACTGTTTGAACATCTTCGTTCCCAAATAACTTTAAAATACGTAATGCTTGAGTATTAATTACTTGCATTGAACGCAATAATGGTGTTTTTTTATCTAGTGCTTCTCCACTATATGAGCAAAAAACAGTTGGTATACATAAAGTATCATCTTTAATAAAAGCATATGATGTCGTATCCCACACAGTATATCCACGTGCTTCAAATGTTGCACGAAGTCCACCTGATGGAAAAGAAGAAGCATCGGGTTCACCTTTTACTAATTCTTTTCCAGAAAATTCCATAATAATTGTTCCATCACTTTGTGGTGATATAAAACTATCATGTTTTTCAGCAGTAATTCCTGTCATTGGTTGGAACCAATGTGTAAAGTGAGTTGCACCTTGTTCAGTAGCCCAATCTTTCATAGCATTAGCTACAACATTTGCAACATCAAGTTCTAAATGTGTCCCTTTTTCGATAACTTTTTTTATTGCTTTATATGTCTCTTTTGGTAGCTTTGCTTTCATTACTGCATCATTGAATACTTTACTACCAAATAATTCTGGAATATCTTTCATCTACTCTATCTCCTTATAATAAACTTATATCCATTTCTTTACATGCATCATATGTTTCATCATCCCACAGTGAAACTTGTACTTCTCCAATATGAGCTTTTTCAAGTAATAACATACACAATCTTGATTGACCGATTCCACCACCAAGTGTAAAAGGCAATACACCTTCTTTTATCATTGTATGAAAAGGAAGTGTTGAACGTTGCTCACATTTTGCCTTCACTAGTTGTGAAGCTAGAGATTCTTTAGATACACGGATTCCCATTGATGATACTTCAAAAGCACTGTCTAAGGTATCATTATAGAACAAGATATCCCCATTTAATGCCCAATCATCATAGTCTGGTGCACGTCCATCATGTTTAACACCCGACTTAAGCAGATCACCAATTTGCATTACAAATACAGTTTTGTGTTTTTTTACAAACTCGTTTTCTCTTTCTTTTGGTGTTAATGTTGGATACATATCTTCTAATTCTTGTGTAGTTACAAATGTAACGTCCGGTGCTAATGTATATTTTAATTCTGGATGAATCTTATTAATTGTTTCTTTTGTTTTACATACTGCAGCAACAATTTTCGTTACTGTTTCTTTTAAATAATCAAGGTTACGATTACTTTCCTCAATAATAAACTCATAGTCCCATTGATCAACATAGATTGAATGCAAATGATCCATTTCCTCATCACGACGAATAGCACTCATATCAGTATACAAACCAGTATGCATTGGAAATCCATACTTATATAATGCTAGACGTTTCCACTTTGCTAGAGAATGAACAACTTGCACAGTATCTTTTAGTGCTGGAACATCAAATTCAACTGCTCGTTCAATACCGTTCAAATCGTCATTCAACCCACTTTTTGGATCAACAAATAATGGTGCTGATACCCTGCTTAATGAAAGTGCACTACTTAAACAATCTTCAAATGTTCTTTTAATCTCACCAATTGCACATTGTGTTTGATAAATTGATAATGCTGATTTATACTCTGGTATAATTTTTGTTTTTGTCATCTTACTAGTCTCCTCTTTTAAATAAAGAAAGACGCCATAAACAATTATGTTTATAGCGCCTTTGCTAAATATGAAACAATCTTATCATTATCAAAACTATCTGTCAATAACTTTTTATCAACTTGATAATTTATTTATTTTTCAATACATCTTCCAAACTAAACAAGTCAGTTGGATATTTTCCACTAAAACAAGACACACACATATCACATGTTCCAAAAGCTTGTTCCATTTGCTCAATTTCTAAAAACTGTAGTGAATTTGCACCTATAAACGAGCAAAGCTCATCTACAGATAATCTAGAACTAATTAGTTCATCAAATGATGAAGTATCAACACCATAGAAACATGGACTAATAATTGGAGCTGAGGCAATTCGTACATGAACTTCACTAGCGCCAGCATCTTTTAACAATTGAACAATTCTTTTAGATGTCGTTCCACGCACTATTGAATCATCAACCATAATAACCCTTTTACCTTGAACAATACTTGTAATTGCTGAAAGCTTCATACGAACACCGTTTTCACGTTGTTGCTGTGTTGGTTGAATAAATGTTCGCCCAACATATCGATTCTTAATTAAACCAATTTCATATGGCAGCCCACTAGCTTCGCTATACCCAATAGCTGCCGAAAGACTTGAATCTGGTACTCCAATAACAATATCAGCTTCAACCGAGTCATTTTTAGCAATTACCTGACCTGAAAGTCGGCGTGCCGTATGTACATTAATTCCCTCAATAACACTATCTGGACGTGCAAAATAAATATATTCCATAGCACACATCTTTTTTTGTACTTTATTAGTATATGTAAATGACTGTACTCCATCTTTAGCAAATCGTACAACTTCACCTGGTGCAATATCTCTTACAAATTTCCCACTAACAATCTCAAAAGCACACGTCTCTGAACTAATACAATAACCTTCATCTACCTTAGCAATAGATAATGGGCGCAATCCATTTTTATCACGAATTGCATACATACAATCTTTTGTCATAATAATAAATGCAAATGCCCCCTCTAAACGAGCACATGCTTTTTGAATCTTTTCAACCATTGTCCCAGTTTCTTTTTGAATTAAATGCACTAATATTTCGCTATCGCTTGAACATTGGAATATTGAACCATTTCTTTCTAATTCTTCCTTTAATTCTTTAGCATTAACAATTTGTCCATTATGCACAGCACAAAAATGACCTTGGTGTGCTCTTACCACTAATGGTTGAACATTCTCGATTTCATTTCCACCTGCAGTAGAATAACGAACATGACCAATTGCATGGACCCCTGGTAAATTTTGTATATTCGATGTATTAAATACTTCTGTAATTAAACCATTATTTTTTATACACTTTATTTCTTTATTATCAGCTGCTGCAATACCACAACTTTCTTGTCCACGATGTTGAATTGCATGCAATCCAAAGTATGTTAAAGACGCTGCTTGATCAACATCGTAAATACCAAACACACCACATTCTTCATTAATTTTTCCTGTTAAAAAATATTCTTTTTCTAAACAAATATCCAATTCTTTATTCATTACATCCTCATCCTTACTTTTCTCTTGTACAATAACAAAAAGTACCTAAAACAAGGTTTCTTCTTTACTTGTAGTCTGCTTTATGGCAAGCAGGTAGAAACATATCAGCCATTCATTGATATTTATACAAGAGGAATAAATTTATAAAACTATAATACCTGTATAAATCCTTATTTACAAGACATTTATACATTATATGTTCTTAAAATTTCTTTTGCGACTTCTTTACGACTGCATCTTAAGTCCATAGCTTTTTTCTCAATATACCGATGTGCCTTTTCTTCATCAATTTTCATTTGAGAAATCAATATACATTTAGCACGGTCGATTAGCTTTATATCTGCTATTTTTGCTTTTAACTGTTTGTTTTCATTTTTTATGCGTTGGATCCGATATTGACTTGCATTTACTAGTCTCAATACTGTCCAAAATGACATTTTATTTAACGGTTTCGATATTGTTAAAACACCATAGGTTTCAACTGCTCGAGTAACTTGATCATAATGCATAGTACCTACAATAAAAATAATTTGTGCATGTGCATTAATCGATAAATCTTTAGCAAGCTTTTCCCCAGTTTCATCTTTTAACGGACCATTAATAATCACTACATCGAAGTCACGTTGCATTTGCATACGCCTTGCTTCTACACATGATGTAACACATAGAACTTGATCAAACGATGCTTCTTTTAGTACATCTTTAAAAAACAAAATACTTTTTTCACCCGATGATACAACTAATGCACTATACATAAAGCATCCCCCCTTTTTTCATTTTAAAAAACATGAAAATATTTACGATTATTAAATTCTAGTTTATCCTCACTATTATTGTACTGATCTACTTCTTTTTGTTTTAATGTAATATATCTTTCAACTAATTCTTTTCCTAAAACAGTTTCTACAAAACTACTTGATGAAGCACATTCGATTGCCTCTTGCATAGACATAGGCAACTTGTCTAATCCTGCAGTAACTGACTTATCAACAGTAAATAAATTTTCATTAACCGGTTTCGTTAGTTTCATTTCTTTTTCAATTCCTTCTAATCCAGCAGATAAAATCAAAGAGAATGCAAAATAAGGATTTACTGTACTGTCTGGTGATCGTAACTCCATACGCCCACCACTTCCAATTACAGCTGGAATACGTATTAGTTGTGAACGATTTTCTTTTGACCACGATATATATTTAGGTGCCTCATTAGCCCCAAAACGATCATATGAATTAATTGATGGATTTAAAAATAATGTAATTTCTCGTATATGATTCAATACGCCTGCAATAAAATGTTCTTTCATTATTGAATGCTTTGAATTTTTTGAAAAAATATTTTCACCTTCAAAGTCAACTGATATATTTACATGCATACCATTTCCTGGTTGCCCAATTAATGGCTTAGGCATAAATGATGCAAAAACACCATTACGACTTGCGACTGTTTTAACAACCGACTTAAAAACAACAATATTATCACCACACGAAAGTGGATCACTAAAGCGGAAATCAACCTCATTTTGCCCTGGTCCTTGTTCATGATGTGATGTTTCAGGTTCAATTCCCATCTCTGTTAATGTCAAGCATATATCACGTCGGATATTTTCTCCTTGGTCTAATGGAAAAACATCCATATATGTACCCAAATCTAATGGTATATTAGTTGGATTGCCATTGTCATCTTCTTTAAATAAATAAAATTCACATTCTGCACCAATTTGAAATCGTAGATTTCTAGATGCCCCTTTTTCAATTACTCGCGATAATATGTGTCTACCATCATGAGAAAAAATCTCTCCACTAGAAAGCATAATATCACAAAAAAATCTTACAACTTGTCCTGGTCCTGGTCTCCAAGGTAAAATTGACATTGTTGTTGGATCTGGCTTTAAGAACAAATCAGAATTAGTTACATCTCGAAAACCATTGATGGCTGATGCATCAAAAGATATTCCATTAATAAAAGCATTTTCTAATTGACTAGGCATAATGGATATATTTTTTTGTACCCCATTTAAATCACAAAATGCTAAACGGATAAATTGCACATCATTTTCTTCTACAAATGATATGATTTCTTTTATTGTTGTATTCATACTTTTCCTCACTAATCTATAATATAATAAATATAAAAATGACGTCACTAAACACATGTATCTCATTAATTGTAAGAAACATCTTGTTTAGTAAACGCCTTTGTTTACTATTTTATCATACTACTACAATCAATATTCTTTGTCAATATAACCATCATTTCAACAATATAATTCACTGTACTTTATTAATACTAAATATAAAAAAGTTGACTTACTATTAAAACTATACGTTTAACTCGGTTTATTATTCAAATAATATAATGCCACCTAATTTGGTTATATTTCATGTTTTATAACACATAGCGTTTCATAATATAATTATTTTGTGATATACTTTTGTACATCAAAGGAGGACATTATGACACTACAACAATTACAATACGTTATATACATCGCCAATAGTGGCTCTCTTTCAAAGGCGGCCACACTTGCATACATTTCACAACCAAGTTTATCACAATCATTAAAGGAATTAGAAAATGAAATCGGTTTTGAAATCTTTACAAGAAATAACCGTGGTATCACTATTACCTCAAAAGGAGAAGAATTTTTAAGTTATGCACGTCAAGTTATTGAGCAATATCAACTGATTGAAGATAAATTTATCAATAAACCAGTAAGTAAGAAAAAATTTTCAGTTTCATGTCAACACTACTCTTTTGCAGTCGATGCTTTTATCAAAACAGTGAAACAATTTGGATTGGAAAGCTACGAAGTATCTATTAAAGAAACAAAGACATATACTGTAATTTATGATGTAACGCATATGAAAAGTGAGATTGGTATTATCTATCTAAATCATTTTAACAAGGCAATTCTTACCAAACTTTTTAGTGATAACAAACTATCTTTCACCCCACTTTTTACATGTGATATTTATGCATATATGTCAAAAGATAACCCACTTGCCAATAATCCAAAAGTCACTTTAGAGCAGCTTCAAAAATATCCATGTTTATCATTTGAACAAGGTTTACATAACTCATTTTATTTTAGTGAAGAAGTATTACCAACATTAGAATATAATCAAATGATAAAAGCTAGTGATCGAGCAACTATGTTAAATTTAATGAAAGGTTTACATGGTTATACACTTTGTTCTGGAATTATCAGTGAAGACTTAAATGGTAGTGATTATAAAGCTGTCGAAGTCGATAGTGATGAAGTAATGGAAATTGGATATATTCATAAAGTAGATGTTCCCTTAAGTGATATCGCAAAGAAATATATTCATGAAGTTAACAACATATATGCATCAGCTATAGGCAATACCTATAACTAACCTATGGATTTATGTATTATGCTTTTAGATATTTTCATCCTATAATATAGTCAACATTTAGGAGGAATTTATTATGAAAAATAACTATCATTTTGAAACAAGACAATTACATGCTGGGCGTGTTATTGATAGCGGTACTGGAGCATTAGCATCACCTATTTATCAAAGTGCTGCATATGTATTTGAAAACTGTGACGACGCCAGCAAACGATTTGCTTTACAACAACCTGGAAATATATATAGTCGTATCACTAATCCAACACAAGATGCATTTGAAAAACGAATTTGTAGCTTAGAAGGTGGAGCATTAGCGTTAGCTGTAGCCTCAGGTTCAAGTGCTATTGCTTATAGTATTCAAAATATTGCTGGTAACGGTGATCATATTGTAGTAGCTAAGAATGTATATGGCGGGACTTATAATCTTTTTGCAAATACATTACCTACATTTGGAATTACATCATCATTTGTTGATCCATTTGTACTAGCTAGCATTGAGTCTTCTATTCAAGAAAACACAAAAGCTATTTTTATTGAGAGTATTACTAATCCCCATTCAAACATTGTTGATATTGAAGCTATTGCTAAGATTGCTCATAAGCATGGTGTTTTATTATTTGTTGATAATACATTTGCTTCCCCTTATTTAATTCGTCCAATTGAGTATGGGGCTGATGTAGTTATTCATTCAGCAACAAAGTTTATTGGTGGACATGGTACGACAATTGGTGGAGTTATTGTTGATGCTGGTACATTTGATTTTAGTAAATCAACTAGATATCCATCATTAGTAGAACCAACCCCAAGTTATCATGGTTTATCATTTTCTAGCGCAATTGGACCAGGAGCATTTGTTGTAAAAATCAGAGCAACTTTACTTCGAGATTTAGGTGCATGTTTATCCCCATTTAATAGCTTTTTACTTCTTCAAGGATTAGAGACCCTGTCATTACGTGTTGAAAGACATGTAGAAAACACAAAAAAAGTTATTGATTTTTTATTAACACACCCATCTGTTAAAAGTGTTAATCATCCATCTGTATCAAAAAATCAAAACCAGAAAAACTTATATGATAAATATTTACCAAATGGTGGTGCATCCATCTTTACTATTGATATCGATGGTACGCTAGAACAAACAAAAAAGTTTATTGATAACTTAGAGCTATTTTCACTAGTTGCAAATGTAGCTGATGTAAAATCATTGGTTATTCATCCCGGTTCTTCAACACATTCACAACTTACTAAGGATGTATTACAAGATTTAGAGATTTATGAGACAACTGTTCGTTTATCAATAGGTATTGAAAATAGTGAAGATATTATTAATGACTTACAAAATGCTTTAGAAAAAATATAGAGGAGACCAAAATGAATACATTTGATATAGATTATAGTGAAATATGTCGATATTTAGGTACTGACATAGATACTGTTGATTCTTTGTTTTTAAAAGAAATTCAAGATGCAGTAGTTGATATTTTAAAAATAATTGAAGTCCGTTCTACTTGGAAAGCTTTTGATTTCAAGAAACAAGACACTATTTGCCTAGTAAATACCAATATCACCCTAGACAGTAATGATATTAAAGACATATTGAAACAAAGTCATCAATGTATTTTTTTAGTAACCTCTCTTGGACATCAAATTGATGCACTGATTCGAAATTTACAAATTAAAAACATGGCCAAAGCATTAATCTACGATGCATGTGCTAGTAGTATTATTGAAAGTGCAACAAACAATATTGAAAAAGAAATTAGAACCATAAATTATCCAACATTATACTTTACCGATCGCTTTAGCCCTGGCTATGGCGATTTGCCAATTACATTTCAAAAAGATATATGTACAGTATTAGAAACAAATAAAAATATTGGAGTAAGTGTTACAAGCAGTGGTATTATGCTTCCAAAGAAAACAATAAGTGCCATTATCGGAATTGCAAACACTCCCCAAAGAAAGAAGATAAGAGGTTGCTCATTTTGTGATTTACAACAAAATTGTTCATACCGATTAAGAGGTAAACAGTGTGATTAATTTATATAAAGATACATTTGTACTATTGGATGGTGCAATGGGATCAATGCTGCAAAAAAGAGGACTAGCATTAGGGCAAAATCCCGAGATATTAAATATTACAAATAGTGAGTTAATTCAAAGTATTCATAAAGAGTATATTGACTCTGGATCTAACATCATTTATGCAAATACATTTGGGGCAAATCGTCACAAACTAGAAAACTTTGAAGAAACAGTCGACGAGGTTATTGCTAAAGCACTTGAAAATGCCAAAGTGCACAAAAAAAATGATACAATAATTGCATTAGATGTTGGTCCAATTGGCGAATTACTAGAACCAGCTGGTGCACTAACTTTTGATGAAGCATATGATATATTCAAGGAGGTTGTTATCGCTGGTAAAAAGCATGGAGCAAATCTTATAGTATTTGAAACAATGACTGATTTATACGAGGTAAAGGCTGCTGTGTTAGCAGCTAAAGAAAATACTGATTTGCCTATATTTGTAACTATGACATTTGAAGGAGATGGACGTACTTTTACTGGAACTAGTTTACAGAGCATGGCTATTACACTTGAAGGCTTAGGGTGTGATGCAATTGGTTTAAACTGTTCACTTGGACCACATGAAATTTTACCATTAATTGAAGAATTATCTACATACACATCATTACCATTAATTGCTAAACCAAATGCAGGCATGCCAGACCCACGTAACGGTCAATACTCAATCGGTGCTAAAGAATTTGGTGAAGTGATGAAACAATATGCCCTTTTAGGGGTTCAGTATTTAGGAGGGTGTTGTGGAAGTAATCAAGAATTCATTAAAGAGATTAAAAGAAATATTATTGGTATCACTTTAAAAAGAAAAATTCATAAACCACAAAGTATTATATGTTCTGCCTCAACTACATGTGTAATTGACCAAGTTCGTATCATTGGTGAACGTATTAATCCAACAGGAAAAAAACGTTTTGTACAAGCTTTACAGGAACATGATTTAAATTATATATATAAACAAGCATTAGAACAAATCGATGCTGGAGCAGATATTCTAGATATCAATGTTGGGGTCCCAGGTATTGATGAGCGTGAAACTATGATTTCAATTATCAAAGGAATTCAAAGCATTACTCCTACCCCACTTCAAATCGATTCATCAAAATATGCTGCTTTAGAAGCTGGGCTACGTTATTACAATGGGAAACCAATTTTAAATTCAGTTAATGGGGAAACAAAAAATCTGGAAACAATATTACCTTTAGCAAAAAAATATGGTGCTATGGTTATCGCTCTTACGATTGATGAAGATGGTATTCCAAAAACTGCTAAAAAGCGTTTTGATATCGCCAAAAAGATTTTAGATAAAGCACTATCATTAGGTATTAAAAAAGAAGATATTGTAATTGACTGTTTAGCGTTAACTGTATCAGCTCAACAAGCAGATTGCTTAGAAACTCTCCAAGCAATGCAACAAATAAAAAAAGAATTAGAGTTACAACTTGTTTTAGGTGTCTCAAATATATCATTTGGAATCCCTAATCGTAGTCTAATTAATCAAACATTCCTTACAATGGCAATGCATAGTGGACTTACCTTACCAATCATTAACCCTAACAATCAAACCTTAATGGATACAATTTACGCATTTAAAGTATTAAATAACAACGATGTTGATAGTAAGCAATACATTGAACGCTTTAATAACCAAGCACCACAAAAAGATACAAACATCACTGCAACACTGACTCTACCTGAGGCAATATCGAGAGGTCTAGATGATGATGTATCAAAGCTAACTCATAATTTGCTAGAAACTACTAAGCCACTAGATATTGTAAATAATATTTTAATCCCTGCCCTTGATAGTGTTGGTCAACGCTTTGAAAAAAATGAAATATTTCTACCACAACTCATTAAAAGCGCCAATGCTTCTTGCATCGCCTTTGACATTATTAAAACTAGACTTGCCATAACAAATAATGAAAGTATAGCCAAAGGAAAAATAATCCTTGCCACAGTTAAAGGTGACGTCCATGACATCGGGAAAAATATTGTAAAAGTTATCTTAGAAAACTATGGCTATCAAATATATGATTTAGGAAAGAATGTTAGCTATGAAAAAATCATTGAAACAGCTGTTAAAGAAGATATAAAACTAATTGGTTTATCAGCATTAATGACTACAACTGTAGAGAGTATGAAAGAAATTATTCATGAAATTCACAAAGCAAGAATACCATGTAAAATAATGGTTGGTGGTGCAGTATTAACACCACAATATGCTCGCGAAATTCAAGCAGATTACTATTCTAAAGATGCTCGCCAAGCTGTAGAGATAGCTAGAGAGGTATTTCAATGATGACAATCCAACAATATATTAAAGATAATATTCTTTTATTTGATGGTGCCATGGGGACATACTATACAGAATGTTATAAGCAAATAAACCACACCTGTGAAGAAGCAAATATCATTCATAAAGAAGCTATCATAAAAATTCATAAAGAATACTTAGAGGCTGGAGCTAAAGCAATCAAAACAAATACATATTCACTTACAGCTAGTTATGATTACAAGGAAATTATCCAAGCTGCCATTACTAATGCCCGCATAGCTTTAACCAACTATGATAGCTATCTATTTGGTTCAATAGGCTATCTACCTACGCACCGACTAAAAAATCAAGAGGATGAATATAAAAAAATAGCTGATGTTTTTATTGAAAACAATGTAACAAACTTTATATTTGAAACATTACTAGATGATATTGGAATTTATGAAACGTGTCGATATATTAAAGATAGAATACCTGAGTCATTTATCATTATATCTTTTGGTATCCAACCAGATGGATATACTCCAAAAGGTGTTTTAGCAAAGGACATGTATCAACGTTATCGTACATCTAGCTATGTTGATGCTTTTGGATTCAACTGTATTAGCGGACCAAAGCACTTAGAAAGTCAAGTTAAGAAACTAGAAATAATAGGCGAAGTCATTAGTATCATTCCTAATGCTAGCTCACCTACAGTTGTAGCAAATCGTACTAGTTATATTAACAATCCTACATATTTTTCTACAATAATGAATGATATTATTAATTATAAAGTAAAAATTATTGGTGGCTGTTGTGGTACTACACCTAAGTATATAAAAGCACTTAGTAATACATTATTAAACCACAAACATAATGAAGCACCTTTAGTAAAAGAAAAAAAGATTGTTGAAAAAAGGTTTAAAAGTAATTTGTTTTATCAAAAACTAATTACTGGTAAAAAACCTATTGCTGTTGAACTCGATGCTCCACTAACAGATAATATAGATCATTTTATTGAAAATGCAAAAATATTAAAAAAACATAACGTGGATTTAATTACAATTGCTGATTGTCCAATCGCACGCGCTAGAATGGATAGTAGTTTAGTTGCAAGTAAGCTAAAACGTGATTATGGCATCGATGCAATGCCACACATGACTTGCCGTGACCGCAACATTAATGCAGCTAAAGCTCTTTTATTAGGATTAAGTATAGAAAATATCAATAATGTCCTAATTGTAACTGGTGATCCTATATCTAGTGCTAGCCGTGATGAGGTAAAGGCAGTTTATCAGTTTAATTCAAGAGCCTTGATTAAGCATATTGATACATTAAATAAAACAAGCTTAACTTCTCCATTTTATATTTATGGAGCATTGAATCTTAATGCTAGAAATTTTGATATTCAAATACGCTTAGCTAAGGAGAAAATTGATAATGGTGTTAGTGCACTATTTTGCCAGCCAGTTCATAGTATACAAGCCATTGAAAATCTAAAACGTGCCAAACAAGAGTTATCAATTCCAATCATTGTTGGAATATTACCGATTATAAGCTATAAAAACGCATTATTTATGAACAATGAAGTTCCTGGCATTCATATTGATCAAGCAATCATTGATCAATACATTCATAGTGACAGACAAGAAGCAACAAAACTAGCAATTGATATTTCATGTGATTTTATAAATCAAGTTAAAGATTATTGTGATGGATACTATATCGTCACCTTATTTAAAAGAGTAGACATTATTAGTAAAGTTGTTGATTATATTCATAGTATCGAAAAAGAAACGTAAAATTTACGTTTCTTTATTTCTTTGTAAATAGTTTTTTTATTTTAGCAAAAATACTCACACTTTGCGTTTTCTTTGGTTTTTTATAATTAGCTTCTTTATATATTTCGATATATTCTTCTTGGCTATCAATTAATGGTTCTTGAATAGAACGCTTTTCATATTGACCATCGATACATAATATACGTGCTTTAATGTTATCATTCCATTGCATCTCTAATATTTCGTTAATACGTTCCTTAAGCTTTAAATCATATATTGGGGTTGCTACTTCGATTCGCTTTTCAGTATTACGTGTCATTAAATCTGCTGAAGAGATATATAATTTTTGATTACTATTCTTCCCAAATGAATAAATACGTGGATGCTCTAAAAAACGTCCAACAATGCTTATTACTTCTATGTTTTCAGTTTTACCTGGAATTCCAGGTAAAATACAACAAATACCTCGAATAATTAGTCGAACCTTCACCCCGGCAATTGATGCTTCAGATAATTTTTTAATAATATCTAAATCAGTCAATGAATTCATCTTAATAAGTATAAATCCCTCTTTGCCTTTAATAATCTCTTCACCAATCATAGTTAATAGTTGATCTTTTAACTTTAAAGGTGCTACCAACAAATGCTCATAATTATCTCCAAGGTTACCTATCGAAAGATTTTTAAAAAATTCAACTGCATCATTACCAATTCCTTGATGATGTGTTAGTAGTGATAAATCAGTATATAATTTTGCAGTACTTTCATTATAGTTACCTGTTCCTATATGGGTTATGTAACTAACGCCATTTTTTTCTTTTGATGTGATTAAACATACTTTTGAATGAATTTTATATAAATCAAATCCATAAATAACTGTACATCCGGCTTCTTCAAAATACTCTGACCAATCAATATTATTTTTTTCATCAAAACGAGCTCTTAGCTCCATAACTACAGTTACTTCTTTGCCATTTTCAGCTGCACGACATAAATAATCGACTAATTTTGATTTTGAAGCAAGGCGATATATTGTTATCTTAATTGAGATTACACTTGGGTTTGAAGCAGCTTCTTTTAAAACTTGCAAAAACCCATTCATGCTTTCAAATGGATAATATAAAAGTTTATCTGATTTTTTGATTTGAGATATATAATTTTTATCTTCATCAAAATCAAGTGCTGGAATTGGTTGAAACGGTTTATAAAATAACTGTTTTTTTTGAATTGGTGTACACTTTCCAAGTAAGTCAAAAACATATTTCATCTTTAGTGCACCACTTGTTATATAAATTTGGTTTTCTTCAATATCAAATCGGCTACATAGTTCATCTCTTAATGTATCACTCATCGAATAATTTGCTTCTAGACGAACAACAGCTAGACGCTTTCGTTTATTCAATAAATCTTTCATCATTTCGCGAAAATCAATTTCTCCATCATAATCATATTGATCTGGTTGTATATCAGCATTACGAGTAATACAGATACAGTTTTTTTCTAGTACTTCAAAATGATTAAATGCTTTTTGAACAAGATGTATTATTATGTTTTCAGTACGAATAAATCGTATATCATTTCCAGGTAAAAAAATAACTGGTGGTAATGATTTTGGAACTGGTAATATTCCAAATTTAACTTCATCTTTATATTGTAACAACGTTACTATATATAAATCTTTAGATGAAATATGTGGAAATGGATGAAGTGCGTCAACTATTTGCGGTGATAGAATTGGTTTTATATAATTTTTAAAATATTCTTTAATATATTTCACTTCATTTTTTTCCAAATCTCCATAACCAAGTGGGTATATTCCATAACTTGTAAGTGATTTTTTTATTTCATTATAGACTTTTATTTTTTTAAAATATAATGGCGAAACAGCTGGGTAAATTGCCTCTAGCTGCTCCTTTGCCGTCATATTTGAGCGACTATCTCGATATTTTGGATCGTAATTAGATATATCATACAAACTACCAACTCGAACCATGAAAAATTCATCTAAATTACTCGTGAATATTGAAATAAACTTTAATCTTTCAAATAAAGGTACCGAAGGGTCTGAAGCCTCTTCTAAAACTCTTTCATTAAATTTTAACCATGATAATTCTCTATTTTGTGTATACTCAGTCCAATCTACACGACTCATAAATGCACTCCCCCTATTAATATCATTACATGTATATCAATTATACTTTATTTTGAAGTTTAGTGATCAAATACCCTTCTCTTGCTCCATAATTGCTAATGAGAATTTCACTACTACCAAACTTAGCTGCGATTGTTTCTAAAACAATTAAACCAGGAATAATAGTATGAATTCTTTCTGGTAATACTTTTAAAATGTTTTTTATAGTTTTTTCGTAATCTTCATCAACTTTTTTTATAATAGTAGTAATGTTTTTTACCGGTATAACTGGTGTGTTTTCTTTGAAAAATTTATTATTCATTTTTCTTGAACCACGAATTGCACCTCCACTACCAGATATTGTTTGATATTGTTCAATAACATCAATTTCATCAAGTTTATCTTTTACAACTTGACGTATTTTCTTAATTTCTTTTTTTGTAGGCAATATATCTGCTACATATTTGCTATATAGACTAAGTGATCCAAAACGCAACGAAATCGCTCTTACAACTTGGTAGTCTTTATAGAATACAAGTTCGCTACTACCACCACCAATATCAACAAATAAACCAGTTTTCATATCCATGCAATAAGATGCCCCTATATAATTTAAAACACCCTCACTTTCACCTGATATGACATCAATTGAGATATTCAATTGATTATTTATTTCTTTAACCACTTCAGGACCATTTTTAATATTACGAAGTGAAGCAGTAGCAAAATAATATGCATCCACAACACCTATACTCTCTAGTATTGATTTATAATCCTGTAAGACTTCAATGGCAACCTTTGTGCCCGAGTCTGACATATATCCTTCTTTTGTAACATACCCATATAAGCCAGCCATTGTCTTTTTATGGAGTATTTGTCTAAATTGATTGTCTTTATCAATTTTATAAATAGATAATCGAATTGTATTCGATCCAATATCAATGCTTGCTTTCATATCCATCTCCTTATTAATATTAAAATGATATCATTTTAATATATCAAATTCAACATTACTTTACTTCTTTACTAACTCTTAACATTTATTTAATAAGTTGACTACGATATACCTCAAGAACTTCTTTAGTACCCATGTCCACTTTAGGATACTGCGGGTCACATTTTTTCAAACAATCTAATATAATGTTTGAAACAAGATATCTAGCGTACCATTTTTGATCACCAGGGACAATATACCAAGGAGCTATTTTTGAGCTTGTCGCTTGTATAACTGATGAATATGCATCCATATATTCATCAAAGTACTTACGATCATCAATATCAGCAGCACATATTTTCCAATTCTTGCTTTTATCATCAATTCGTGATAGAAATCGTCTTCTTTGTTCATCTTTAGAAATATGGAGAAAAATCTTAATTATTTGATATCCACTTTCATACAAGTACTCTTCATAGTTGCAAATGTGATTGTATCGTCTCTTAAAAAAATCATCCTTTGAAAAATCACAACGATCTGGCAGGGCATAATTTTTATACAAGTCGCGAACATCAACTATTAATACATCTTCATAATATGAACGATTAAATATCGCAATTTTACCGCGTGACGGTATTACTTTATTTACCCTCCATAAAAAATCATGTGATAAATCATCACTAGTTGGAGATTTAAAACTAATCACATCAATTCCTAATGGATTAACTGGTCCAAACACATGACGAATTGTACTATCTTTACCACCTGCATCCATTGCCTGTAAAATGATAATAACCCCTTCTTTAGCATCTGCATATAGCTTGTCTTGTAATTGTGTAATTTCAAATTGATTTGCATGTAGCATCGATAATATCGATTCTTTTTTTTCTTTACCCATCTTATGAGAAGTAATACAATCTTTTAGTGAAAATTTATCTTTACCAGAATATACGTATACATTTTCCATTATAACTTCCTCCCTATACACTTAATTATACCACTATTATATACATTTAGATAAAAAGAGTAGCATATATTTGCTACTCAATGCAGTTATATTATTTCTTTTATAATTGTTTCTATTTTGTCTACACCATCAACAGGTTCGAATCTATCAATTACGTTACCATTTCGATCAACTAAAAATTTTGTGAAATTCCATTTAATATCTGGATTACACATGAAATTAGGATCATCTTTTAAAAGCATTGTCATTAAAGCCTTTGATTTAGGATGACTAGCATCAAACCCAGTAAAGCCTTTTTCATGTTTTAAATAAGTAAATAACGGATGTGCATCTTTGCCATTTACATCTATCTTTTTACACATGATATATGGTAATGCATAAGTGTTTATACAAAAGTTTTGAATTTCTTCATCACTTCCTGGAGCTTGGTTTTTAAATTGATTGCACGGAAAATCTAATATAACAAGTCCTTTGTCATGATATGTTTCATGTAAATATTTCAATTCTTCATATTGTGGTGTAAAACCACAAGCTGTAGCACTATTTACAATTAACATAACACGTCCTTTATACTTTAATAATTCTTCTACGTCCCCAGTGTTTTTTTCAATTGAAATTGTATATATATCCATAGATATACCTCCTTATACCCTCATTAAATACCATTCATATCAAAATTGCAAATGATGTATATAAAAAGATAGCAAAGTAATTTACTATCCAATCAGAGATTTATTTACCATCAAAACTTGTAATGTGAATACATTTTTAGAAGTGTCTATATGAACATAACCATCATACTCACTAGCAATATATCGAATACTTTTTAAACCGATACCATGATTAATACCATCTTCTTTCGTTGTTAAAAATTGATTACTATATTTAATTAAGTTGGTATATGGATTTATCACATCAATATACAAATTATCATTTTGTATTGTCATATGTACATGAATATATTTCTTTTTAGTTTTAGATGCTGCTTCTATAGAATTATCCAATGCATTTCCAAGGAGTGCACATACATTTTTTGAATCAATGAGAATAATATCTTGTACATCTATTTTATACTCAATATCAATACCTTCTTTTTTAGATCGTACTATATAATAATTTAATAAAACATCGATACTGCGATTTTTTGTATATTCTAAATAGTGAAAATATTCTACTTCATCAAATAAATCATCAACTTTCTTAATAATTTTTCTTTTATTATCATTACTCTCCTCACTATAAGTAGAAAGCAACATGTGTTTCATATCATGTTTGAATCGTTTAATATCTTCTACATATTGTTTTATAATATCAAACTGACTATTATAATATTCAATTTGTCGATC
Organism: uncultured Erysipelotrichales bacterium; assembly: GCA_964369175.1. GTDB lineage: Bacteria > Bacillota_I > Bacilli_A > Erysipelotrichales > Coprobacillaceae > Tannockella. The sequence continues at coordinate 21,737 of CAYJEM010000007.1, forward strand.
AAGTAACTTTGCATTTGTTTCAATAGTTGCTAATCTTAAATTTTGAATATATACAAAGAAGAAAACACTGTTTAAAATAATTACTGCAATTACCATTGCAACATAAAAACTATGTTCACTAGCCGCTCTAAACCTTGCATTATCTGTTAAAAGATGTAAAGTAATAATCGTACTTATTGGAACAATTAATGCTAGTGCAAAATCAGAATGCTTTAATGAATTTCTTTCAATATGAGTATTTTTTGCTATAAAAAAACGCAAACAAAGTGCTATGATATATGGAACAATTCTTACAATAATTAACATTATCAAAAAACAATGTTGATTTTGTAGCAATTCTTCAATTGATAATTGTAGTACTGCTCCAGCAACAAAGGGCATCATTACATCGGCAATCATAACTACTAAAAACGAAAATAATGTATAGATTATCTTAACTGTAATATCCACCTTATATGTAAGAGCAATTAAAAACATTGTAATAATAGAAGCGATAACATTTACAGTCACTGGCGTAGCTAAAAACAATGCAACAGTAGTAAAACAATAACTAATACAGTAAGTAAAGAAGGTAAGCTTTTTATTGTACACATTTCTTCCAAATAATAGAGTGTAAAACTCATATATTGTTAGATTTAAAATCACCCCAGATAGTAACAGTATTAACGTATATAGCATTTTATCCAGTCCCCTTATTTTTTAAATAATTCATGAATCGACAAATTGTATCTTCCTTATAAACTCTTCCAATAGATACTTCTATATTATTTAGCGGAATTTCAATAGTTGATTTTGATAAAGAAATATGTTGCATATTAACAATATATGATTTATTCGGTTTACAAAAAAGCAGTCCGTTTTTTAGCTCATCCCAAACATCTTTTATTCTACCACGAAAAATAATCACTTCATCAAGTGTATGCATATGAATATAATGTTGAACACTTTCGATATATATAATGTGTGTTTGCTTTATCATATGTGTTTTGCCATTTTTTTTGTATGTTAAAATATTATTTTGGTTTTCGTGAATACGGTTAACAACTTTATTCATTAGCTCCTCAAAAGGTTTATATGTTGCTGGTTTATCAAGAAATCCAATCGTGTTTTGAAAGAACAATTCACGCCAACGTTCTTGGAAACTTGATACAAATAAAATATATGCATCTACTTGCATTCTTGAAATTTTATTAGCTAGTTCAATGCCATCCATCTCTCCCATTATGATATCTAGAATAAATATATCATACGATTTGCTTTCTAATGTATGTAGTAAATCTTTTGCAGATAAAAATGTAGATACTTCTATATCTTTTTTATTTTCATTTTGATACATAGATAATAAATGCAGTATTTCATCTATTTCATTTTTTTGATCATCACAAATTGCAATTTTTAACACTCTATCACTCCTGTACTATAATACATATTTTGAAATATGATAACAAATTTCATCAATTTCAACTGATCCTGAAAACTCAAAAGTAACTGTTCCCAAACTTGAAAACCATAATTGTAATTCACTATCTAAGTCAAAATGTCCTGCTGTTTCGATAGCATACGCTTGGATTTTTCGATATGGCAGCACTGTTACATTTTTCTTTTTACCTGTTATTCCTTCTATACTTATTGCTATGATTCTCTTATTTGTAAAAACTACTCCATCACGTACCGTTTTATATGTAGATAAAATTGTTTCTCCCTCGATAATCGTTGATTCAATGATTGAGTTATATTGTTCATCTTTTGTTTGTCTTAATTTTAAATATTTCGCATTTTCAAATTCCATGTTTATCTCCTATATACTGTTTATTCTATTCTAACATTAAATAATTATTTTACTAGAAAAATATTTTATATATATTATACTAGAATTAGATATAATTTTACATAATAGAGTATATATTTAGCTTTTTTTTATTGCGTATACATGATAGAATAATGAAGGATAAAAAGGAGAATTTTATGAGTAAAAAAAATTGTATTGTTGGGCAATCTGGAGGCCCTACCATTGCCATTAATGCAACATTAGCAGGAATTGTTAATTATGCTAGTAAATCAAACAAGTTTGATAATGTTTATGGAATGATTAATGGGATTAAAGGTTTATTAGATAATAATTATATGGATTTGTTAAAAGAGTTTAATAGTGACGTTAAGATTGATTCACTAAAACATACTCCTGCAATGTATTTAGGTTCATGTCGCTTTAAGTTACCAACATACCAAGAAAATATCAAAGTATTTGAAGACATCTTTTCAATTTTAAATAAATTAGAAATTACTGATTTTTACTATATTGGTGGTAACGATTCAATGGATACCGTTATGAAGTTAGATGATTATGCAAAGCATATTGGAAGTAACATCCATTTTATTGGTGTTCCTAAAACAATTGATAATGATTTAATGGGTACAGATCATACACCTGGATTTGGTTCGGCAGCAAAATATGTTGCTTCATCAATGTTAGAAATCGTTCATGATAGTCTTATTTATCAATTACAATCTGTAACTATTGTAGAAATAATGGGACGTAATGCTGGGTGGCTTACTGCTGCTAGTGCTTTAGCGATGAATGAATATAATGAAGCCCCTGACTTAGTATATCTGCCAGAAATTACATTTAGCATTGATAAGTTTTTAGCAGATATCAAAGAGGTTTTCAAACGTAAACAATGTGTTATCATTGCTGTTAGTGAAGGAATCCGTGATGCCCAAGGAAACTTCTTAGATGATGATTCTAAATATGCAAAAAAAGATGCTTTTGGACATGTATTACATAGTGGTACTGGAAAGATGTTAGAGTCAGTAGTTTTTAAAGAATTTGGTTGTAAGGTACGTAGCATTGAATTAAATGTTTTACAACGATGTGCAATGCATATTGCTTCACGTACTGATATCGATGAATCATTTATAATTGGAAGTAAAGCAGTTGAGGCTAGTTTACAAGGAATTAGTGGTCATGTTATGGGATTTAAAAGATTATCAAACATGCCATATCATATTGATTATATAACAACTGATGTCCGCAAGGTTGCAAACCTAGAACAAAAAATACCTACCGAATGGATTAGTGTTGATGGAAATCATATTACTCCAGAATTACGTGAATATTTGTATCCTTTAATACAGGGAGAAGTATCTATTCGTTATTTAAATGGTATTCCAACATACTATAGTTGTGCACACTTAAATAAGAACTAACCTTCGGGTTAGTTCTTATCATATTATGAAAAAATATAAAAGTATCAAATAACTATGATATCATATTTATTCGAAGGAGATGTATATGAATAAAAAAATTATATTTTTTGATATTGACGGAACATTAGTAGTACATCAAAACGGGAAAGAAATAATATTACCCTCAACTATTGAGGCAATACAAAAAACAAAAGAAAAAGGAAATTTAGTTTATCTGTGTACTGGTAGATCTAAAGCTGAAATATTTGACTTTATCTTAGATGTTGGATTTGATGGAATTATTGGTGCCGGTGGTGGCTTTGTAGAAATTAATAATAATGTTTTATACCATAAGGTTATTAATAAATCATCAGTGAAGCATATGGTTGATTTTTTTGAAAAAAATAACATGGATTACTATTTGGAAACAAATGAAGGTTTATTTGGTAGTAAAAACTTACTTCCAAGACTTGAACGTTTATTATTTGGTGATATTGACAGCGATATTGAAGCAAGAAAGCGTCGTGATAATAAAGAAAGTCCTTTTATTAATGCAATTCATTTTTGTAATGAAATGATAATTACAGATATAAATAAAGCCTGTTTTTTAGAGGAACCTACAATTCCTTTTGATACTATCAAACAGCAGTTTGAAGATGAATTTACTATTCACCATTGCACTGTTCCAATGTTTGGTCACAATAGCGGTGAACTGTCAATTCCAGGTGTAGATAAAGCAACAGCAATTGATGCTGTAATTAAACATTTAGGGATTAAGCAAGAAGACACCTACGCATTTGGTGATGGCTTAAATGATATTGAGATGTTTGAATATTGCAATTGTGGTATTGCAATGAAGGATGGTAAGCAAGGATTAAAAGAAATTGCTGATGAAATTACTCTAAACTCATACGAAGACGCAATTTACCATTCTATGAAAAAGCATAATTTGATTTAACCCTATTTTCATATCTAAAAAGAGCAATGTATTGCTCTTTTTTATGTTTTATTTATTTTCTATTTATACTATGTTTTCTACCAATAAACACACAACTAATTACTGATAACCCTAGCACACTTATCCAAAATTGAATGTTTGAATGAACACCGGTTCCAGGCGGTGTATCCTGCACACTATATTTTGCATATAACGTAATATCATTTGCTGGCATAGGTGTAGTAAAATCAAATTTATTAACTAATTCTTGATCACTATACCAACCTATAAATGCATAGCCAGATTTTACTGGATTTTGTGGTTCTATAATTTTACTACCAAAATCTATACTTTGATTTTCAATTTGACTACCACCATTTTCTTCAAAATATACAGTGTATGTGTTAACTTTACAGATATATGTATATGTGAGTTGTTGATTATCGTAACGTATTTGTGTATCTGGAACATATATACTCCATTGTCCTAATGTGTAACCTTCATTTGGCATTGGATTCATTGGAATTGTTAGACTTGCAGTAGCATCACTAGCTGTTGAAAATATACCAGATTTGTAAAAAGTAACTATTTCATTAGATGATTGCATTCTTGCATTACTCCAAGAACCATTAACAATATTGTACACAACTGTTTTTTGATATATGTCAGGTATTGAATCATGGTTTTTATCTTCTACAAATTGTGCTGTAAAAGTCTTTGTAATTTCATTGTATAGCCAACCAATAAATACTTTTGATGGTACTGTATAATTATCTGGCAACGTTAGTGATGATTCCAACGTATATTCCAGCATATCCATACCTTCTACTGCTACATAATACTTTATTCCAAGGGGCAATGTTAATGTGTTGTATATGAATGAAGTTGTATTAGTTTTGTTTGTCGAATATGTAATTTCTCCATTTTCAAAAACAGTAACATTTGCACTAGCGAATTTTGAACTATCAGCTTTTGAGGTTGCTTTTACTACTATTGTAGTTGATGTTTCCGTAGAAGAAACTACTAGTTTTCCCGTATTATCTATTTTTGTATCAGGATCGTTTGCACCTTCAATTGTCCAAATAACAGAGTCATCAAAAGTACCAATACCATTAACTGTAGCATTAAATTGCTGTTGACTTCCTTTTGAAATCATAGCAGTTGTAGGATCTATTACCACATCAGTAACTCTAAAATCTACAAGTTTATAAGGATTTTCAAATGTCCCCGCACCTTCTAATATTTGATCTTCAAGATTTATTGTCACTAATGGTCTAACTCCAGAAGATGCTGTATCGGGAAATGCAGCATAACCTCCAAGTTCATTTACACCATAATTATACGTCGGATCTTTATATCCGTCTGCAAGCCAGTAATAGTTTGCAAATGATGACACACCTATTGGGTCTAGTGTAGCATAATCTGTTCGCTCTGCTTCACGAAATTTATTTGATGGAAAAATATCAGGCACACTTATTATCGAAAAAGGTATAAGAGAAGTAGAAATACTTAATTCGTTTATTTTTTCATCTCCAAAAACCGATACAGAAAAATCTGTATCAAGCCATTTTGAAAGTTCACTTTCACCTGATTGAATAGCTGTACTGTTCAATTGCTTTTGAGCAAGTACATATTCAGAAATTAATACATTATGCATTTTTCCATCAATTGTTGTCTCTGCTATCATTCTCCAAATCACTGGTTCAACAGTGTACCAGCGTGTTTGAATATCATTAAGCTTATTTTCAACAACTGTTTTACCAGCTGCCTTAGCAGCATCAACAGCTATTTTAGCTGCATCAATTTGCTCCTGAGAACCGTCTTCAACCGCAGCAATTTGAACTTGCTGATACTCTCCAAGTTCTAAAAATTCATATTGTGATCTAACATAATCCATATTAATTATAACTACAGGATATAATGTTGCCCCTATTACATTTGATGTTTTTTCCACTGAATTATCTGCACTTTGTTGTTCAGTATTTGCAAAACTCCAGCCCGTTTTTCCTTCGGGTAATGCTGGCATTTCAAAATTAGAATCTACTGACCAACTTATTTTTCCACTATCTAGTTTTAAATTTAGTGGTTGGTTATATAATACGTCACGAGTTATTGATGTTCCATTGAATTGTAATGTTGTTTTGTATGTTAACTTAGGTTTTGTACTAGTGCTTGACTTTTCATATAAAGTAGTATATATTTGTTCGTTTATACAAACTATAGTCGTACTTTCTGCTCTAAAGGTAGTTGTAGTTGCTTCCCCATTTAATCCAACAACTTCTAAATTTGTAGAATTAATTTGTGCCCATAGCGTACTAGAAGGAATTGCACCATATGCAATTTTAGTTAACGTAGAAGGCAATGATAGTGTTTCTATTCCTGTAGATGTAAATACCGATCCATGTAATTCACTAACACCTTCGGGTATAATAAAATCTTTTGCTAAGGTATTTCCCTCAAACGCATTTTTACCGATAATGTTTACACTTGATGGTATTTCATTTGCTCCAACTAAAAGACTATTGCCTTTAAACAATTGAGAGCTTATGGTTGTATAATTTTCGTTTTTAGGTAATTTTAAAGTACCATCCAATCCTGCATTTGTAAATGCATTTGCACCAATGTATTCTATACTATCAGGAAGAAGTAAATCACCGCTCATTTGTAGTGCATAAAATGCATTATCCCCAATCTCCCTAAGCTTAGAATTTTCATCAAAAACAATGTTATTTACAATCACTTTTTGATTTCCAAAAAGATTATAAAATGCATTATTTGATATTTTTACTACATCTTTTGCAGTTTCGTTTTTAGTAAGCTGTTGTGGAAATACTAAATCTATTTTCGGATATGTATCGCCAGTTTTAAGAGTGTCTAAATATGAAGTGTTAATCCCTGATATTTCATAGCCCCCAAGTAATGGATTTTCAGAAAAATTATACAATTGATTGTAGTCAACTACTATATCTGTGGTTTCCTCTCCGATTGCATTTATACTTATAGAACCTAAAAATAATGTTAAGGTAATAAGCACTGCAGTTATTTTTTTTATCATATACTTTCCCCTTTCGAATAAATATACGTTAATTGTAGCATATTTTTTCACTTTCATAAACAAAAAGAGAGCGCTATCACTACATAGCACTCTTTAAGCCTATCGCTTTTGTTGGACAATTTATATAGCAATCTCCACATTCATCACAGCGATATTTATCAATCATATAAGATGACTCATTTTTAATTATTGCTTTAAAACTGCATTTTTTATCACAAATCCCGCAACGAATACATTTATCTTGATTTATTTTTAAACCTGAATACTTTATTGGCTTACCATTAAAGTTAAAATAAATTCTATTTAGCTTATTATCACGATGTTCTTGTGCAAAATCATAATCAAATATATCACCACGCCCTGCATATATACAAAATACGACCATTGCATTATATTTTTCTTGATCTTTAATACAAACATCAAAAATCGGATTATTCTTAGCTTTTAGTGATTCTATCGATACTTCTTTAACATCACCAACCATATCAATTGCATAACCACCTTCAAATACCGGCATCCCTTGCTCATCATGTACTACTTGAGTATTTGCACATAATCCACAAAGTGAAACTTTACCTTGATGCTTCAGTTGATTATAAAATGACTTAGTAAACATAGTCATAAAATATATCCCCTCATCATCATAACCTCGAAGATGAGCAATACGAGATTCTGGTTCTCCATTTTCATTTACTGTAGAAAATGATAGACAACCAATTTTATCAAATTTTTCATATATTTCTTTTATACTTGTAATTTCCATAGTTCTCTCCTTTTTATATAATAAATCCACAAATTAAATAAAATATAGCTGATATTCCAAGAGCGATTAACGTATACGGCATTTGTGTTCTTACATGAACAATTGGATTAACTCCAGTCATTGACGATGTCATCAATACACTATCTGATATGACAGAATTTTGATCACCAAATACTGATCCAGATACAACCGCACCAATTGCTAGCGGGATACTTCCACCTGATGATATTATAACAGGTATTACTAAAGGAATCATTATTGCTACAGTTCCACTACTTGTACCAGTTGTAAATGCAATAATCGAACATAACAGTAAAATAGCTAATGGTAAAACACTTGCTGGAATATAATTTGTCATCTGCACTAAATATTGTGCTGTACCAATATCACTAATTACGCTACCAAAGGCAAATGCAATCAACAATAATACCGATATTTCTAACATGTTTTTCATACCTTGAAATGCCCAAGATAGTATCTCATTAAAGGTTCCTATATTTTGGATTCGGAAAAATATTATTGTCAAGGATACTGTAATTATACCTGCACTAAAAACAGCAGTCGAGCCATCTCCTTGCATGATATTCCCATCTCCCGTATAAAACAACAAAGTAAATATCATAATAATTAAAGATAGTATTGGCACAATCATATTTCTAGCTCTTTTGTTTTCAACATGAATATCCTCTATGATATGATCTTGGTATTCAATATTTTTTATAGGTCCAATTTCAATATTAAAGATAATGATAATAACTAAGAGTAATAGTAATAAGATTGTATAGAACTGAAACATTACAGCTTGAAATACATATCCAAAACTTAAACTAGCATCAATGCCAGATTCATTTAAAGCTCCTGCAATCATTGCTCCAGCTCCTCCAAAAGGAATTATCCATGCAATTGGTGCAGCAGTACTATTAACAATTAATGCAAGTTTTTCTTTTGACAACTTAGCTTCCATAAATATTGGTTTTCCAATAACCGCAGTAACTGCCATTGAACTAGTTCCATCCATAAACATAGATATCCCAATTAACATTGTAAATAATTGTCCTAATATTTTTGATGATGTGTTTTTCTTTCTTTTCTGTAACCAATTTACAACTCCATCAATGCCACCAGCTTGCTGCATTAAACAAACTAATGCTCCTGTTAGAATGACAAATCCAATAATTTTAAATTGATATGGTGTTGTTGCAACTTCAACAATTGAATCTATCGCCGTAAATAATGTCCCATTGTTAAAATATAAAATAACCGATGCACTAAACAATCCTGATAATATTGAAATAAATGCATTTTTTATAAAAAATATTAATGCTAAACATATACATATAGGTATTAAAGATATAAATGATGCTTCCATACAATCTCCTTCTTAATTGACACTTCAATTACTACGTAATATAATATAGCATATTTACATTTTTGCAAGTACGTACATTTTTGATACTATGGAAAGGAGAAAAAAATGAACAATGATTTATTTGGAAAATGTCCATATGTGACATCACAAAAACTACTATCAGGAAAATGGACTATGTATATCATGCATCTCTTAACAAGCGAAACATTACGCTTTAATGAACTACAAAGACGCATCCCTGAAAAATTAACGCATACATCTTTGTCAAGACAATTAAAAAAATTAGAAGCTGATGGATTAATTATCCGTACTTCTTATCAACAAGTACCACCTAAAGTAGAATACTCACTAAGCGAAAAAGGAAAACATTTTATTCCCGTATTAAATGCACTCCATGAATGTGGTCTAAAATATATTGAAAATAATATATAAATAATTTAAAAGATAAAATCATAACTAGATTTTATCTTTTTCATTTTTTTGTGACATGTGTATTATCGTACTATATCGAAATCAACAATGAGTTATTTAGCGACTGTCGTTATTAATCTTGCTTCTTTATTTTTAACTTGAATTTCGATAAAGAGATTATTCAACATGGTTAAAACCATAGCCAATATGATAACCCCTAATAAAACTATTGTTGTCATCTTATACTTTTTTAAGTATTGTATATACTTCAAATAAAATAGTAAGTTTAGTTTCTTGATTTTTGACAACGTACTTGTTGTATTGTCCATGCCATATATAATACTTACTTATTAAACAACTATGTGCCACTAATTTGTATATACAAAAAGAGTAGATGCTATATCTACTCTAAGTGTAATTATATTATAATTAGAATTTACCTGCTTCAGCAGCTTCTTGAATAGAAACTGCAACTGCTACAGTCATACCAACCATTGGGTTGTTTCCTGCACCAATTAGACCCATCATTTCAACGTGAGCTGGAACTGATGAAGATCCTGCAAATTGTGCATCACTATGCATACGTCCCATAGTATCAGTCATACCATAAGAAGCTGGTCCAGCTGCCATGTTATCTGGATGTAAAGTACGTCCAGTTCCACCACCTGATGCTACTGAGAAATAGTTTTTATTTTGCTCGATACATTCTTTTTTATATGTACCTGCTACTGGATGTTGGAAACGAGTTGGATTAGTAGAGTTTCCAGTGATAGAAACGTCAACACCTTCACCGTGCATGATAGCAACACCTTCAGTTACGTCATTAGCACCATAACAGTTAACTTTTGCGCGTAATCCTTCAGAGTATGCTTTTCTAAATACTTCTTTAACTTTACCAGTTGAATAATCCATTTCAGTTTCAACATAAGTAAATCCGTTAATTCTAGCAATGATTTGTGCTGCATCTTTACCAAGTCCATTTAAGATTACACGTAATGGCTCTTGACGAACTTTGTTAGCTTTTTCTGCGATACCAATAGCACCTTCTGCTGCTGCAAAAGATTCATGTCCTGCTAAGAATGCGAAACATTTTGTTTCTTCTTCTAATAACATTTTTCCTAAGTTACCATGTCCAAGTCCAACTTTACGTTGATCAGCAACTGAACCTGGGATACAAAATGCTTGTAATCCTTCTCCGATTGCAGCTGCAGCATCTGCTGCTTTTGTACATCCTTTTTTGATTGCGATAGCTGCACCTACTACGTAAGCCCATTTCGCGTTTTCAAAACAGATTTGTTGAATATTTTCTACTTGTTTATATACATCTAAACCTGCTGCTTTTGTAATTGCTTCAGCTTCCTCAATAGAAGAAATGCCATAGCTATTTAATACTTCATTAATTTGATTAATACGTCTTTCATATGATTCAAATAAAGCCATTGTCTTTTCCTCCTATTATTCTACTCTTGGATCAATTACTTTTACCGCGTCAGCAACACGTCCGTATTGACCTTTTGATTTTTCTAAAGCAACTTCTGCATTATCTCCAGCTTTCATGAAATCCATGAATTTTCCAAATGAGATATATTCATATCCGATGATTAAGTCATCAGAGTCAACAGCAACACCAGTTACATAACCTTCTGCCATTTCTAGGTAACGAGGACCTTTCTTTAAAGTTCCGTACATTGTACCTACTTGAGAACGTAAACCTTTTCCTAAATCTTCAAGACCAGCTCCTACTGGAAGTCCGTCTTCTGAAAAAGCACTTTGACTACGTCCATAAGCGATTTGTAAGAATAATTCTCTCATCGCTACGTTGATAGCATCGCATACTAAGTCAGTATTTAATGCTTCTAAAAGTGTTCTCCCTGGTAAAATTTCTGAAGCCATTGCTGCAGAGTGAGTCATCCCTGAACAACCAATAGTTTCGATTAATGCTTCTTGGATAATCCCCTCTTTAACGTTAAGTGTTAACTTACATGCTCCTTGTTGTGGTGCACACCATCCAACCCCGTGTGTTAAACCTGAGATATCTGTGATTTGTTTTGATTGCACCCATTTTCCTTCTTGAGGAATTGGCGCTGCGCCATGATTAACTCCTTGAGCTATCGGACACATTGCTTCTACTTCATGTGAATAGATCATGATATTGCTCCTTTCAAATATGTGTTTTTCCTTACTGTGTTTTCATATCCAACACTGCAATCATTTTCTCACAAACTGACCAATTCGTCTATAATTATTTTAATTTTATTTTAATTCGACATCCTAAAAATATTTATTTATTATTTTTATAAAATATAAATCAATTTATTATAAAATTGTAAGCGTTTGCTTATGTTTTCATAAAAAAACAACACCATATAGTAGTGTTGTAAAGTTATAGCATTTTATCAAAAGCTATTTTTTCACTATTATCAAAGGTAACAGTACCGCAGTAGACGTATCCATTTCTTGCCAATAGTTTCTTCATTTTTTCATTAGCATCATCTGTATCAATACGTATGTATTTTACACCTTTTTGAATACATTGGTTCTCTATTAATTGAAACACTGTAGTGGAAATATTTTTTCCTCTACTACTAATTTTCAGTGCTAACCGATGTACCACAGCATATTCTTGATTACTATTCCATGTCCCTTGCAATGTTTGATATGCAAGCTCCCCACGATAATCAATGCATACGTAGCCGATGATATCATCTGTAATAATAAAATAACCATTTTCATCTTTAATATCCTTGTCAATGGTTGGTTTATCTGGATATCCCTTTTGCCATTGATCAATACCTTGTTGTTTTAAAAATTCTTTTGCATCATTAATAATCTCCATAGCAATATCATTTTCTTTATCCAAAGCTTTTCGTAAGTACATTGTTCCTCCTGTAAATTCATTACTATTCTATTAACATAGTATATCACATCATTTATTAACAAAAAACAAAAAGATACAATTACATTAAATTGTACCCCTTATATTTAACCAATAAATAATTGTGTCCAGTATCCGTCTACATATCCAATCCCAATTTGTGTATATGAAGAATTCATAATATTAGTACGATGTCCACTACTGTTCATCCAGGCATCAACAACTTGTTGTGGTGTTGCTGCTATTGCAATATTTTCTGCTGCTGCACGGTAGCTAACACCGTATTCTGCCATCATTTCAAAAGGACTCCCAAATGTTGGACTATTATGATCGAAGTAATCATTCACTTTCATATCATTTGACTTAACTAATGCAACTTGATTTAGTTTACTGCTCATAGTTAATGGTGCAATGCCAGCACTTGCACGATGTTCATTAACTAATTGCAGTACTTGGTTGGCATAGCTATTAGCTTGCGATGTCGCTTGTATCGTTGGTAATGTCGTTACTGGTGCTGGCTCTGGTGTTGGTGTTGGCTCTGGTGCTGGTGTTGGTTCTGGTGCCGGTGTTGGTTCTGATGCCGGTGTTGGCTCTGGTGTTGCTATTGTTTCTAATTCTGTCTGTGGATTCGTAGATACACTATCTTGCTCACTGTTTGTTTCCTCTGGTTCTTTTTGTACTGTATCTGTTTCCTGAATAATTTCATCAACATCCCTCTTAGAATCAACATCTAATGTTTCAAAATAGTCAGCAACCATATTTGTATCTAAACTTCCAATAGTCCCCTTTGATGATGTCGAACATGCAACCAATGAGAAACATGATAATATTAGTGCAATTGTTAAAAATATTTTATTAGTTTTTTTCATAGCTTTATCCTCCTGTGGACATCTCTTGTATCCATTCACTATACTAATGCAGGAAATTTATAAAATATTGCATACATACTAAAAAAAGATGAAATTATTCACCTTAATTAGAAAACATTCTATTTTTAACATCATTTAATACATACGGATACATGAAAAATAAACATATTGAACCAATAATCCAAGCAACCGCATTAGAGTAAAGAACTGCATTATATCCAAACGGACCGACAAGCACTAGCGCAACAAAAGTTCGCGCAACCATTTCGCCAGCACCTACAAGCATTGCATATTTTGAATATCCTATACCTTGTACTGCATTTCTAATAATAATTAATATTGCTAGAAATATAAAGAACAATGTATTAATCATTAAATATGACTGAATATTTGAAAATAGTATTGGATCATATTCATTGATAAACAATCCAGCTAGGAACTCTCCAAAGAAAAAGACAATTATCAAACAAAATACACAGTAAACACCACCAATAAGCAATGCCTTTCTTACCCCTTGCTTAACCCTTACTAGTTTTCCAGCTCCAATATTTTGACCACAATATGTCGCCATAGTAATTCCTAAACTTTCAATACCTTGCATAATCAACATGATGATTTTACTTGCTGACGTAACTGCTGCTACATAAGATGATCCAAGCGAATTTACAGCTACTTGCATTAAGATGCTTCCAATAGCAGTTATTGAAAACTGTAATCCCATCGGAACACCCGAAGCAAGTAATTTTTTACAATGATTCATAGATAAAACAATATCTGATTTACATAGCTTTAAAATTTTGTATTTTTTAAAGATTAATATAAAACATAGTATTCCTGAAACTCCTTGCGAAATAGATGTTGCTAGACCGGCTCCAAGTACACCCATATCGAAACCTATTATAAACACTAAATCTAATATTATATTTAATACTGATGATAACACTAAAAAGAATAATGGGGTCTTACTATCTCCAAGTGAACGTAATAAGCTTGCAAGTAAATTATATAAAAATATGCCTGTTGTCCCAGCAAAAATCATCACCATGTAATCATAAGCATAATTTAGAATATCTTGTGGTGTATTTAATAAAAGTAAAATATCTTTTAAAAATACAACTGTAAACACAGTTATTACAATCGAAAAAATTATAGTTAAAAATAGTGCATTAACATAATACTTTTTCAATTCATCTATTTTATCACCACCGTATGCTTGTGATATAGGTATGCAAAAACCTGTTGCTAATCCTATTACAAACCCAAGCACTAAAAAATTTAAGGAACCTGTTGCCCCAACTCCTGCTAATGCCTCAAGCCCAACATATTGTCCAACAATGATTGCATCAACCATACTATAAAATTGCTGGAATACACACCCTAAAAATATGGGAAAAGCGAATTTTAATATATATTTCAAAATCGGTCCTTCTGTGAGATTTTTTTGCATATATCATCCTCCTAAACAAATTGCTTTATATATTGTATAGGACAAGACAAACATTGTACATACTTTTATTTACAATGATGCTAATTTATAAAAGAGTAAGAGCAGTATTACTGCTTTTACTCTTTAACTGTTATATTACATATATCAAAACATATCCTCATTTATCATCGAAAGCACATTTTTTAAATCATTTATCTTATCTATAATCAGTGCCCCTTCATCAGTATCAAGTATGCGTATTTGTTTATCAAAAATATGGACAATATCATTTATATAATCAACATCTGGTTTACATTCATCTCCCAGTCGATGTGTCTTAAGTCTTAATTTATGACTATTTGTTATTAAGGTATAACCTCCAACACCTGTTATATGATGATAATTCTTACAAAAACCACCATCAATAACAATGCGTTTCCCCATGCTTTGTATTGGCTTTTCTCCACTATGTGTTTTTACTGGCGTATGTCCATTAACTATACATGCTCTTTCTTTTGTTAATCCAAATTCACTTAGTATTCTTTTACATACCATCGCATCTTGAATGTAGTAAAAGTAACTGTTTTGTGTCTCATTTTTTTGATTGTATCCTATTTCTCTTCCACACATAGGAGAATTTTCACCACACCATAAATACCATAAAGAATCAACAGATGATTTTGTCTTATTGATAAACGCATCTTCAATCATATTTTGTATGTAATCAAAATATGCTTTTCCTTTTCTTGTTTTTTTATCAATGCATACTATATTTTGATAGTGACCTTCTATATCTAAAGGCATGCATCCATGAAATAATAAATATTGATCACAAACTTTATATAAAGAGCCTTTTTTAAATAAAAATAATGCATGTCTTTGTAATTTGTCACTAGCTAAAAAGCTTTCTTGTAATTCTTCAACTGCATGTTTCTCGTAATCATCAAACTTACTTGTAGTATCCTTTTGTCGATATGACATTCTATATTCAGGATATGTATCCATTATTGCTTTTTCTGCTTTATAGAGTAATGTATTTATAAATTTCATTATAGATTCATTCTCAGTAATATCCGTGTATCTTGATCTTGCAAAGTTAAAAAATGTACGCAAAGGAATTCCATATCCTTTTTCAAGTAAATTCAAACTATCATACTTATAACAATTTTTGACTACTGTAATAATTGCAGCTATATTCCCAAGGCTTGCTGCCATGTACAATATATCATGGTTTCCCCATTGAATATCAACACGCTTATATTCAATTAAATAATCTATAATCTTATCTGGATATTTACCTCGATCATATATATCACCAACAATATGGATTTTATCTATCGCAAAATTTCGTATTAATTTTGAAAGTACACGCATATATTCATTTTGGGCATTTACCTCAATCATTGCATCGATTATTCGAAGGTGGTAGATATATTGTTGATTCATCTCATCGACTTGAGCATGTAAAAGTTCATCAAGAATTGTTACATACCCCTCTTCTATGCTTTGACGAATGATTTCACGAGGATATTTGGAAGATACATTTCTTGCAACCCGAAGTGTTCGTAGCAATAAAATACGATATTGATCCTTTGAAAAATCATTAGGTATATTTTCCGGATAATAAATATAACTACACAGTGCATTAATTTCTTCATTAGCAACACTATCACCAAATACCTCAATCGCTTTTTCCTTGATTACTCCTGAACAGCCACGCATTAAATGTTTGAAAACACTATACTCACCATGTAAATCTGAAATAAAATGTTCTGTTGGCTTAGGCAGATACAATCTAGATTGCAGCATGATAACATCTTCACAAATCGCACTGTATGACGTATATTGATTCTTTAATGTAGTAAGATACTTTTGATAACTATTCATAGCTTTCTCCCTTTTCACTATTGTGTAAATAACTACTATACGTAATATATCATATAAAAAGTAAAACTTCTACTTTAGAAGTTTTACTCAGTAATTATCATATCAAAATCTTCTTGTTTACCAAAGATACCCGTGTAGATAGCACCACGTTTTTCCTCTTCAAACAACAAAAATTTATGTTGCGCTGCATGTAACAAAGCTTTTTTTGTCTGAGCATCTTCTATTTCTGGAACTGATGCTCCTACGATATCATTATATCCATGTGTTCCCATAAACACTTTATCAACATGTATTTGTTGGAAAAAATTTATTGTAAGCGTTCCAAAGAAACCAGCAGATATCTCTGAATATTTTCCAGGAGCCATATAAAGTGTAATTTTAGAGTTTCCGCTAAGATGTTGAACAACTGGATATGAATTAGTAAAAATAGTGATTTTTTTATCCTGTAAATACTTAATCATTTGTAATACTGTAGTCCCACAATCTAATATTATTGTATCACCATCATTTACATATGATGCAGCAATTTTTGCTATTTCATCCTTTTTTCCAATCTGTTTTCCAAGTTTTTCACGAAACGTCGGTTCACTATATAAGTCCGAATTTAAACTAACACTTCCATGTGTCATAATAATTGTTCCCTGTGCTTCAAACTTTGATAAATCTCTTCGAATAGTCATTCCTGATACATTAAAATGCTTGGAAAGTTCATTTACGCTAATATGTTTTTTCTCTTTAATTATCTTTAATAACTCAATTCTTCTTTCTGCAATACTCATAGTTTCACCTCTGCTATTAATATTACCACAAAAACAGGTTAACCACCAACAGTTACTTTTATATCTAAACTGTGGGCATAATTAATAGCTTCATTAATAATATTATCAAGTTTTTCTTCTTCGTATTTTAAATTATTTAGAGGATACTCAAGACCTAAACATTGATATTTCCCTTCTCCAAAATTATGATATTTTAATATATCAATTTTTTCTACACATTCCATAGAAGAAACAAAATCAATACGTTTTTTTATATCTTCTATACAGTCATTGTGGTTAGGAACAATTACTAATCGTGCATGAATTGTTTTCTTTAATTCGTTTATTTTTTTCATATTTGAAAGAATTGTAATATTCGATACACCAGTACATTTTTTATGTATCGTATCATCAAATGCTTTTATATCATATAAAAACAAATCACAGCTTTCTATAATGTCTCGACATTTTTCAAAATCAAATAACCCTGCAGTTTCAATTGCAACATGGATATTTTCTTCTTTTAATGCTCTTACTGTTTCGTATAAAAAACCTGGTTGACAAAACGGATCACCACCAGAAAAAGTAACACCCCCACTTGATTGGTCAAAAAATACTTTATCTTTTTTTAATTCTTTTACAAGCTCTAACGCAGTGTAATATTGTCCTTTTCTCTCATATGCTTGATAATCACATACATCCACCAGTTTATCAATAAGGTCTTCTCGATTGTTTATTGTAAGTTTATTTTCATGTATCTGTACGTGCTGTGGAAAGGTTTTGATACACTTCCCACAACGAGTACAAATATTATCATGATGAAATAACTTTTTTCCCTGATACATTGCTTCTGGGTTGGCACACCATAGACATCGTAAGTTACATCCGATAAAAAATGCTGTAGTGCGAATTCCTGGACCATCCTTTGTGCAGTATGTTTGAATATGTGATATTAGTCCTTTACTTTGCATGTTAAAATGTGTGCTCACTACGATTAATGATTGCATCTTGTGCTTCTGGCATTAAAGTTGTAAACAATGCACAATATCCAGCAACACGAACCATCACATTATTATATTTTACTGGATCAGCTTTTGCTTTTTTTAGTAATTCACTATCTACAATATTAAATTGATTATGGAAAACATTAAAATGTCTTGCACTTTCTAAAAATGCTGTGAATTTTTCAAGATTTTCTTCACCTTGCAATGCTCCTGGAGCAAATCTCATATTTAATAATTGTCCACCAGCAATTTTTTGGTTAGGTAATTTTGAAATTGAGCGAATAACTGCAGTTGGTCCACTTTTATCAGCACCGATACATGGTGATGCTCCTTCATTCAACGGTTCTCCTGCAAGTCTACCATCAGGTGTTGCTCCTACATCAAATCCATTAGGAACATATGATGTAATATTACTTGTTGACATTGTATAACGACAACCTTTTGGTCCTTGGTTGTATCTATCAGTACGATAATTTGGTAATAATTCTAAGTAAGATTCAAATACTTCAGCAACTAATTCATCTACATAATCTACATCATTTCCAAATTTAGGTACTTCTAAGCATAATTTACGGATACGTGTTCCATTTTCACCTTCGAAGTTATTTTTTAATGCATCCATTAACTCTTCAAATGTTAATTTTTTATCTTCAAACACTAATTTTTTAATTGCTGCCATTGAATCTCCAATTACACATGGTCCAATGTTTGATTGTGAAATAAAATCATATTCACTACCGCCGTTTTTAAGTGTTTTTCCCCTCTCTAAAGAACAATTAATTGTTGATGAAGCAAATGCATCTGCATCATGATATTTCAATGAACGATCACATACATTGTCACATTCAATTGCTAATTCAAAGTAATATTGTAATGCTTTTTTCCATGCTTCCCATAGTTCATCAAAATCTTTATACTCAATTTTACTTCCCTCTTGGCCATTAATACTGAATAACTGTATTCCAGATACTGGCTCAACACCATTATTTAAGATGATTTCTAATATTTTCCCAAAATTAATATAAGTCATTCCAGTTGCACGATGTCCCCACTTACCAGGAATTGCTGTTTCAACACATCCCATTGATGCATAGTCTCTTGCGACTTCTTCTTCTAAATCTAACGTGAGCATAGCTGGTATAACTACTTCATCACAAAACATTGATGGCATCCCAAATCCTTCACGCATTAATTTTGCGCTATCTTTTAAAATTTCGTGCGGTGTATCTTTGCTATAACGCACACTTAAATTTGGTTCTGGTAATCTTGATTGATTCATTGCTTCTAAACAAATATATGATAAATCATTGGTTCCATCACTTCCATCAGGTTTCATTCCTGATAACATCAAGTTTGAATATAATGGGTATCCGCCACTATATTGTGTATGTCCCCAAGGACGAACTTTATTTAATGAGTTAGTCATAATAAAGAAATGCGTTGTTATTTCTAATGCTTGTTCTTTTGTGATAATTTCTTTTTCAATATCAGATTTATAAAAAGGATAAACAAATTGATCAAATCGCCCAAATGAAAATGAATGACCATTACTTTCAATCATCATTAATAAATGTGTTAAATATACACATTCCACTGCTTCATAAAAACTTCTAGCTCCACCTTCTAACATATCACTATAGATTATTGCATATTTCTCTAATTCTTGTTTACGTACTAAATCAACTGTTTCTTTTGCCGTATCACCTAATAGTTTAGAGAATCTTTTAATATAAGCTAGTGATGCATCCATTGTAATAATAGCTGCTTCATAATAGTCTATTTGCTCCTGGGTCAGGCTTTCTTTGTTTTTTAACTTATCTACAGCAATCTTTTTCATTCCACCATAACCATGTTCCAAAACAAAATCATGATTTGGTATAATATGCCCATCTCCAGACATGCTAATTCCACCACGGTGTAGTACATTTTGAGTCTCTGCTTTTCTATTGATTTCAGGAAGATTTCTCAGTACTTCATCTTGATGTGTAATGCCTTGCCAATATGGTTGCAATACTTTTAATCTGTTTTTTGTATCTTCACTAATTTTAAAGTAATCTCCGCTACGATTTTCAAACTCATCTAACTCATCAATAACCCAGTTAAATGAATATTCTGGAAATACTGGAGCAGCAAAGTTTTTACTTGCTTGATTACCAAAGATGATAGAATCATCTTCAATATAGATTGTCATGTTTTCTAGAATTTCTTTATATGCAATTGCACGTCTTACAACAATTGGCTGTCCCTCTGTTTCTTTAAAAGATTTTGTGATAATTTCTGCACGTTCTGGACAAATCCATGGTTCACGGTTATTCATCATATGTTGTAATCGGTCAATTCTTTTAAAATCAATTTTTTTTGTATCAATTTCTAAACTTAATAGCGCTTTCATTATTTCTTCCTCTTTCTATATTTCACTTACCGATCCTTTTTCACTACTATAAATTTTCCATTTCATTTATACTTTCTCCTCACAATAATTATATTAACACATTTTAACACTTTGTCAAGGTGGATAGTGTTAAAATGTGTTATTTTTTCTTATTAAAATCAATAACATATGTATATTTAAGCAATATTAACTTATTTTAACATAATATAACGTGAAAAAAGGCACCATTCGGCACCAAGTAACTATCAACAATCCATGCAGAATATTTATAAATCCACTGCTATCTTATATACTTTTTTTAAAAACTCTACGGCTTTTTGTTCCCTATTTTCCTTGTTATCATAACCTCTAGTCATGCGATCAAATATTATCATTTTACTATTTTTTACACGGTTATTCATACGATCGCCAATCATAACCGTATGCATTGCTTTTATTTGTTCTTTACGAACTGCATCATTTCTATCTCCACCCATTGTAACTAAAAACAACGCCTTCTCTAATTCTTTCATTGTTGTGGGTTCATATGCAAAACCATATGTTAATACACGTTGAAACCATCCAACCAACATTGCGGGTGCCTCTGTCCAAAATACTGGATATATAAATACAATAACATCAGATTCATTTATTAACATCTGCTGTTGTATCACATCATCAGGCACATAAACGTTTTCATCGTAAAATGCTTCACGATCATATTCACCTTTTGAAAAAACCGGATTAAAGGCCATTCTATATAAATCAGCCACTTTATAACTATGCCCGCTTTCTATCAATCCCTTTATGAACTCTTCTTTAACATTATACGTGAAACTATCATCACTTGGATGACAATATACAATAAATACTTTCATAACAAACCTCCAAAATCATTATAACAAAAAAATGATGAGGTGTTAACACCTCATCATCTGTGTAGCAATTTAT
>CAYJEM010000008.1:0-41511 GCA_964369175.1 uncultured Erysipelotrichales bacterium
ACTTCTACTTACTTTGTACAATATCGAAAGTAGAAGTTACTTTTTCAACTTACCGCTTTTAACTGTGGTGTTTTAATCATGAACTATCTAACAAAATATTTATCATTATTATACAAAATGATATTTGCTACATACAATAACATTCCAATCACAATTCCTGATATATGTAGCAATATAGAGATATTAGGAACAATAAATGTAATTGCAATAATATCAACAATCGTAATTATTATTTGTATATTATTTTTATGATTTTTTAAAGTTTCATATACTAACAAACTAATTATAATACCACTTGCACCAATATGTATTTGAGTTGTATTTACAAGTTGATAAATAACACTTATCAGAAATAAAGATAACATATACAATGATACGATACGTTTTATTGTCATAGTTTTTGACATTAATCTAACAATATAAGCTAAAGTCGCTATATTCAAAAACAGATGAATAAATGTGTCATGCGTATTTTGTAGTATGATTGAGTTAATTATATTTTTTTGAACATTACTTATTAAATCTATATGCATATGTGCGTATATGAATATAACTATATAACATGTGGACATTATGAATACAAATAGTATAGTGCTATTAATTTTAATATGAAACTGCATTACATTCCATACTAAAAGGATGATTAAAAAGCATAAGGGTATATATACATTTATCAATACTGCTAGCAACAATGGAAGCCATGTTAACAGATTGTAAATTCCAATATTAAAAAGTGATTGCATTTTTGAGATAGAATGAGTATATAAAATTGATTTTCTAAAATATAAGAGATGACCTATACTAATTACTGATAAAAAAAAGATATATGAAACAATTACTACACGTAGTAGATAGTACTCACTTGTATGTTCTGGGATAGCTAACAAAAAAAATATGAGTGCTATCTGTAATAAAATTAACTTTATTGATAATACTGACAATTTATAATACATCTATATTTACATAGCCATCTACTATTGAAATCATATTATTAAGGTATTTTGTCATATGCTTATTTCTCCCAACAATAATAATTAATGATCCAAGTTTTTTCAGTTCTTCAAATTTTACAAATAAATTTGAAATATACTCTATCTCTAAATCATCAATATATTCATCAATTAATAATATCTTCGGTTCTAACATGCAAATTATTTTTGTTACTACATAACATAGTTCACCATTTGAATACATTCCTAAAGTTTTATCATGGTAAAGCGAAGTATAATCTACATCAATATCTTTTTTATTTACTTTCATCAAAAATTGATATAAATCAACTTCATATAGGTATAGTGGAACTTTGATGAATTTATCAAGCCACAATAATGACTCTGATATATGGATTTGTGCATCATCATTAACTATAAAATGATGTTTGTTATTCTTTGTACAATTTATTAAAAATGATAACAAGGTACTCTTGCCACTACCATTTTCACCTACTAAATTCCATATTCCATCATTGATCCTTAAATTTTGTATGCATAAAGTAAATAAATCATCATATGTATCAATTGTTGCATTTTTAATATCTATCATATCTTTTCTTCCCTCCTTATCTATACTCGTATAAACAAATAAACAGTACGTATAATACATAACACACATATTAATAACAATATAAATGCAGTATAATCGCCAATATATATTACTAATAACAATAAAAACAATATTATATAATTTGTAATAGTTAATATTTTTGAATTGTAATTTTTCCATTTTCTTTGATAGAGTTCAAAATATATACTATATATCACAAGAATTCCTATTACTTTAGAACAAAGTATATATAGTATTAAGTTTAAACTAAAGTCAAACATACTTATTAATAAAGTAATCAAGATACTTAGTATATAAAAATAAAACAATTGTGATACTACTGATAGTTTTTTTCGTTTTCCACCAATTTGACCTTCTATTAAAATCGTATTTTCACCTAACATGACATCACTTCCATAAAACATCCATATAAGTAACAACTGTCCAATATTTAATATTTGAATACCACCTAATAATAGAAAAATATTATTAATCCCTTCTTCTATATAATTTTGGATTCCAAAATAATAAACCACAGCAATGCCTGTTGTTAGTATTAGGTATATAAAGTACTTTATCTTTGACTGCTTGTATAAAATTGTATTGTATTTCATCATTGTATAGTAAATCCTTTCTATATTAAATTTTCTAACTCAACTGTTAATATTATATAATATTAACAGTAAACTTAGAAAATACTATTTTGCATCTCTCATTTATAAATTAGCTCTAAAAAACATTGTATGTTCCCATCACCCATACTGCACTCGCACCTAATACAAAAACCGCAGCTCCAACAACCCAATTAGCTGCTGTAATACTCCCTAATATTGCAGCAATTTTTGAATATGCTAATGGTGCAATTCCACGCATCATTTTATAAATTGAGCCCACTGATATTCCAGAGCCAACCAATGCTCGACTTACAGATGAATATCTTATTCTCAGATTATTTAAATTACGTCCTAGCGTAGACCAACTCCAGCCCCCATCTAAATACATCATCTCCTCTTCTTCAATTTCCACATAGTTTTGTGGTAGTTTTAATGTCATTTCCATTTTCTTTTCCTCCTTATGACGTTAAATTTATATAAAGTACATATGTACATTATAGCTAATTTGTAAAGTTTAACATATCTAATATCCAATCTAGATAACTTTCGTTATCATATACAATACGTGCTTCTACTGGCATTGACTTTAATATATCAATCGTATTATTTTTGGAATCTACTAGTTGCGATGCATCTAGTGTTATAACACAACGATAATATATTTGATTTCCTTCATTTGTTTCTTGAGTAATTGTACCTTTATCAATACTTGTTACTGTACCTGGTAATGTTCCATACTGTTGAGTGTTAACACCACTTATGGCTACCTTTACAGGATCATTGACATTCACTTTTGAAATATCACTTGCTGGTATGTATGCTTCTACTTCCATACTTGTATTTTCATTTTTACTTATCTCACCTATTGTTTGTCCTTTTTGCAAAGCCATACCTTCTTTTATTGGTGATAAGTAATGGATATACCCAGATGTTTCACTTGTTACTACTAATAATGTATCTTGTGAGCTATATGCATCTATTTGCCCCTGTAATTCTATTACATTTGTTTCTAATGTTGACTTAGCTGCACTTGCTTCCCACGACAATTGTAGTTTTGTTTGGGTAGCCTGTGATGTACTTGACATTGTGTATTGTTCAAGTTCACTTGTAACTGTTTCTAATTCTGATTCTTTTGCTTCTAACTCTGCCTTACTTTCATCTAGCTTAGATACTTCTTTGTTTAACGAATCATCAATAATATTATCATTTGTCACCTCATTTTGAGAAGTATCACTTGTTGATTCAAGTTGGCTAATTGTTTCTTTTAATTTTTTAATATCTGTTTCTAGATTTGTTTTTTCTTGGCTTAGTTCTGCAACCTTGTTATCAGTATTCTCTTTTGTAGCTTGTTCATCATTTAGTGTTTGTAAATAGTATTCAACTTTTGCATAGTACTCTTGTTGTATACCGCTATTTGATAATAAGTTTTTGTTAGAATCTAATGATTGTTGAAATAAATTAATTGTATTTATTTTATCATTGGTTTGTTGAAGTTGTTGATTCAATGCATTAAGTTGAACTCCTTCAGTTCCACTAGATACCTCAAACAAAGTTTCCCCTACTTCAACATGTGATCCAGATGGTTTATTAATATTTATAATTGTTCCTTCTCCTAAGCTAGTGACATATGTATTATCAGTTGTTGTAATAGTACCACTTGCTTTTACAATGTAATTTTTTGGAACATAGTATGCACCTACAATTGTAAGTATTAGGATGATTGTTATTGATATAATAAATATTGTTAGAAATATTGGTGGTTTTTTATCAAAGAAAATTCGTGAATGTTTTAATTCATCTTTTGTATATAACTTCATTGTTAATTTACCGGCTTAAATATATCAATTTTACTACTTATACCATCATCATAAATACATACATTGTATGTTTCTCCGACATCGAAATATTCATTTTCATAGAAGTACAAGTCTAATTTTGAATGTGCATAATGTAATTCTTCATTTTTACCATCAAAGCGAACTAAAACCATATTTCCTTTTGTAAATGTTTCTTCGATGTGAAACTCATTTACGTATTGTTTATAATCATGTGCTTGTACATAAAATGTATAATTTGTTGTAAGTGTTCCATCTTCATGAATATTTGCACCAGCAGTTTTTATAATTAATGGACCAAAAGTTTGTACATGTAATATTTCTAATTTGTTTGTAAACTTCTTTAATTCTTCATCTACTTTATCTAGTGGTACATTTTGAACCTCTTCTACTAAAACATTTTTTAATACTAATTTTTTGTTTTCTAAAACATCTAATCTACCCATAACTAATCTCCTCCCCCTGTACAATATCTTTTTTTACTATATCAATGGATATTGTTTGTAATCTTATCATATCTGCATATCTACCATTTAATGCAAGTAGTTCATCATGTGTACCACTTTCGATAATCTTTCCATTTTCCATAAAGCAGATTCTATCACAATGAATAATTGTTGATAATCTATGGGCAACGATTATAGTCGTTGCATTATTTTTATTAAAAATTACTTCTTGTATCTTTTTTTCACTAAATGAATCTAAGTTACTTGTTGCTTCATCAAAGATTAATATCGAACTATTTGATAGTATTGCTCGTGCTATCGCAATTCGTTGCTTTTCACCACCAGATAGATTTCCTCCACCTTCTTCAACAAATGTTCCATATCGATTGGGTAATCTATCAATAAAATCACTTGCACCACTTATTTTACATGCACTAACTATCTGTTCATATGTTGCGTTATGGTTCCCAACTTTTAAATTATCTAAAATTGATCCTGTAAATAGTTCAATGTTTTGAGGGATGTATGCGATATTTTTTCTAAGGTATTCATGATTAATATCGTTTATATCAATATTACCAATTGTTAGTTTTCCATTTTTACACTCATTAAACTTCATTAGAAGTTTTACTAATGTACTTTTACCAGCACCACTTTCCCCAACAAACGCAACTTTTTCACCTTGCTTAATAGTCATATTCATATTTTCTAACACTGGTGGTCTTGATCCATATGCAAATTCAACATCTTTAAATTGAATATCTTTTTTTAAATCAATATCACTCATCAAATGCATATTTACATCTTCTCTATCTAGTGACATAAGTTCATTTAATCTTTTCATAGCGATACTTGCTTCTTGAAATGTTATTTGCATAGAAACTAGATTTTGTACTGGTTCATTAAAATATCCACTTAGTGTTTGAAAAACTAATAAATCTCCTATTGTCATCTTCCCATCGATGATAAATAATGCACCAATCCCCATAAATACAAGATTACCCAGAGTTCCAACAAAACCAGAAATAACACCTTGAACATTTTGTAGTGTTCCTTCACGGTATGCAATCTTTAATGATGATACAAACTTATCCTCTAACTTATCAATTTGGTATACTTCATCACTTTGTGATTTAACTGTTTCGATATTTTGTATTGATTCAATAAGTTGACTGTTTAAAATAGCCCCTGCTTCCATTTGGTCATAATTTAATTTCTTATAAGGTTTCTTAAAAATATATACTAGTGCTATATTTATCATAATCATAATAATTAATATGAAAAACAATGAACTATTCATCATATATAGGATAACTCCTGTTATTAACGATAAGAGTATATCTAACACTAATGATACAGATACATTTGTAAATATATCTTTAATTGTCATTGCATCTTGAAATCTCGTAATCACATCACCTACTTTTCTTGTTACAAAAAACTGATGCGGTAAGTGCATTATATGATTATAGTATCCAAGTAGTATTGGAATATCGACTTTTCGAGATAGAAACAAAATAACTTGTTGTCTAAATGCCGACAGTAAACTTTGTATCAGTGAGATAATTCCAAATACTATTAAAAATACATACAAACTATTTTTTAATTGAAATGGTATTATTTCATCCATTAATACCTTAGAAAAAGTACTAGAAAGTATTCCAATAATACTTAATACTAACGAAGCCAAGATAACCGTCAATAATAATTTCTTTTGTGGTAGTATAAGTGCACAAAACAAATCAAACATGCCTTTGTCCTTATATTTTAACTTTTCAAAGTCTGATGTTGGTGCCATTACCATCAATACACCGGTATAAAGCTTTTTAAATTCCTCAGTATCTAATTTTTCATTACCTTTAGCGGGATTTCCAATATAGAAATATCCTTTTTTTATTTTCTGAATTACTACAAAATGATTATTTCCTTCGCTTGTAACGGTTTGTGCAATTGCTGGAAAAGTCATATCACTAGTAATATGTTCGACAGTAACACGTATTGCTTTTACCTGAAAATTAAGTTTTTCAAATCCATCAACTAAACCTTTTACACTTGTACCATATGCATCAGTACCAATAATTTCTCTTATTTTCATAATTGAAATATCACATTTGTAATAGGATAATATGGTTGCAATACAGGCTGCCCCACAATCAGTTGCATCATGTTGCAAAATACAATGTCTTTTCTTTAACATATTTTTATTCTCCACATCCTTTATTTTAAGTATCATAAAACTATTTATCTATAACATAATTGTACATTTATTCACTTTTTGTGTCACTAAGTGCTTTTTGGAACAAATGTGTTTATGTTTGTATAACTATATTTTATAGTAATGAAAAAGAGTAGCTTTTCAATAGCTACTCGATAAACGACATATAAAGTCGATGAATGACATAAATTATACACCATTATGTATAACTATCTTTATATGTAATAGGTCCTTATTACATGTATATTCAATATCACCATCATATGTTTTTACAATATTATTTATATTATGTAATCCAATACCATGATTTTGAATATCTTTTTTAGTTGTTTGTTTATTTAATATATTATGAATATTAAATGTTGAAGAATCTATTGAATTACTACATTTAATTAATAATTTGTTATCAATTTGTTTGATTAAAAGATGTACTGATTTTTGTTTTGTATTATGTACGTATTCAAATGCATTTTCTAGTAAGTTATAAAACAATGAACTAATATGCTCTGGCTTCATACCTATATTCGATTTCACTTTATATTCAAATGTAAAATCTATGTTATTACTATAAAGCATAGAATAATGATTTACTAATGCTCCTATATAAATGTTATCACATTCAATAAAATGAGTATTCGTTACTTTATCATATGTACCATCTATATACTCATATAACTTTTCATTTTCATTAGTATGTGCAAGTTGCTTTATTGTATATAAATATCCTTTAATATCATGTTTAAATGATTTTAAATGCATATATGAGTTTTGTAACTCATCAAAATATCGTTGTTGCATAGAAAGTAGTTCCTGATTTGTTTTATACATTTGTTTATAAATATATTTTTCATTTTCACGTTTTATATATATAAATGCAATTAACAAGTCAACTATTACTATTGAAATCGCGGATACAATTAGTACAACACGCACCGATATATTTACTTGACTACGAATCGTGCTTTCTAATAATAATAAAAATGAGCTAACAAAAAAACATATTGATAAAAATACTAAAACATATGGTTTATAAGGTATTGTGTATTGTTTGTTTCTAGTTTTTAAAAGTAAATATAATAAAAAGTATAGTAGTGATTTAAATAAATCTAACCCTAAGTCTTGTATTAGGGTATAGTCCAATCCATTAAATATAATAATTGATAGTATTGCTGAAATAAAAGAATCAATGGTACTAACAAGTAGTAAGTAAATTATATTACTTTTACGTAAACCAATATTCCCATTTATATAAAATAACAGTATTAATACTACATACGATACTAAAAATGTATATGGTTCTTTGAGGAATAAAGTGTTTACTATATTTGTTATTGTTAGTGCAAGTAGTGAAATCGATATGCTTACTCTATTTATATTGAATTTTGAACTTGCAAATATTTGGAATAAACAAATATATCCAAAAAAGACAATATAGTCATCAAGTATTTGTATTATTAGTTCCATGTTAACACCACTCTAGATAGTCAAGGTAATTGGATTTAAAGTTATCTTGATACTTTCTAGATATTTTAATGACTACCTTATTATATAATTCAATTTTTGATGGTGAATATCGATGTATATATCGAAAGTTAACAATATATGAACGATGCACTAACATAAAATAAGATACATCAATTCTATTTAAAAGCTCGTGCAATAGTACTGTTGTAGTATATTTAGCATTTACTGTATAAATAACATTACAACCAGAATTTCCTTCAATATATATAATATCATCAACATTAATCACATCACTACCAATAGTAATATGTTTATCTGTTTGTAAAATATAGTCTAATCTTTGTAACTCTTTTTCAATATTATCTAGTTGATCTTTCTTTATATATGCATGAACGTTACATCCATATCCTTGTCTTGTTATATCATCATGATTAGTAATAAAGATTACTTTTCCTTTAAAGCGCATACCCTCTAATTTACGTAACACTTCAATTCCAGTCATTCCAGGCATTTCTACATCTAAAAATAATACCGATATTTGACTACAGTTCATTAATAGTTTGCATGGATCATTGTATACATGCAACTCATATTCACGATCTTGATAATAATTTTTGATATATTTTTTTATTTCTTCAATGTAAACTTGTTCATCATCACAAATTGCTACTATTGCTTTCACCTCTACCACTCCTAACTGCATATGTTTATAATTATACACATAATACATATCAATAGCAAACACGTTGTTTTGTTTTCAATATGTTAAAAATATAAATATATCTATGTAAATTTATGATATACTGTACCTATTCTAATAAGGGGGATGGAACATGAAATATGATTTTTCAACAGTAATAGATAGACGTAGTAGTGGAGCAAATAAAGTAAACAAAGAAATAATAAAAAATGTATTAAATCTAGATGCTAGTGACGAGGCAATATGTATGTGGGTTGCTGATATGGATTTTGGATGTGCACCTGAAATTATCGAACAAATGAAAAAGCGTTTAGATCATAATATATTTGGTTATACAAGTTGTGATGATCGATATTATGATAGTATTATTCATTGGTATAAAACTAGATATCAATGTACTCTAAAAAAAGAATGGATTACATATAGTAATGGTACTGTTAATGCAATCCGAAATGTAATTAGAACATTTACAAATGTTGGTGATAATATTATTATTCAAACACCTGTTTATTTTCCATTTTCAAGAGAAATTCTTGATGCAAACCGCAATGTTTTAGAAAATCCTCTATGCAAAGATGAAAGTAATAATTATACAATTGATATCATAGATTTTGAAGAAAAGTGTAAACAAGCAAAGATGTTTATCTTATGTAATCCTCATAATCCAACAGGAAATATCTGGGATAGTAAGATTGTTGAACAGATGATTGAAATTGCTCGCAACCATAATGTTCTTGTTTTTTGTGATGAAGTTCATAGTGATATAATTCGTAGTAATAAGCAATTTACATCAGCGATTACTTTAGAAAATATTGATCATGTTATTGTTGCAAGTGCGGTAAATAAAACATTTAACTTAGCTGGTCTGCAAGGTACAAACTTACTTATTAAAAATGGGACACTACGTAATCAGTTAAATACTTTTACTAGTAAAATACATATGACACCATTTATTATTGAAGCTACGATTGTAGCTTATACTAAATGTGATCAATGGGTTGATGAACTAAAAACCACTTTAGATGATAACCTTACATATATTGATACTTTTATTTCTAAGTATCTTCCTGATGTCCGTTTTACAATTCCTGAAGGAACCTATTTAGCATGGTTAGATTTTACAAACTATGACCTTAGTGAATCACAAATAGTTGAGCGTCTTTGTGACATTGGTAATGTAATTGTAGAACCGGGTTCAATGTTTGGTAAAGCTGGAACTGGTTTTATACGTATGAATATCGCTTGTCCTAAATCTGTTGTTATTGAAGCAATGGAACGTATACATAAAGCATTACAATAAAGCAAAAGCAATGTGAATCATCACATTGCTTCTATTATTTTACAATGACAAAGTTATCTGGTAATTGGTACTTTTCTTCATATTTATCATTTAAATATACTGTTGTAAACTGATCAAGCGTCGCCCAAGTAGCAATGCTTTTAATTGTAAATTTACTAGTGTCTACTAATAAATAATTATTTGTTGTTCTTTTCATAACAGTCTTTTTAAGAACACCGTTGGCATAATTAGATACATAGATTTCTCCTGAATCAAGACTTACACCACTAGTACTAAAGAAGGCATGATCAAAGTTTAACTCTCTTATTGTATCTAATGCTATGTTACCGAGTACCATATCATATTTTTTATCATACTCGCCACCTAATAAATGGACATATCCATCGTAATTATCTGGAAGATTTTTTACTAAATGAACACTTGGCGTTACAATTGTAACCTTTTTATTAAATATATACTTTGGTATATCAACAACGGTAGTTCCTGAATCAAGGAAAATACATTCTCCTTCTTTAATTACTTTCATTGCTTCTTTACATAGTTTTGTTTTCGTTGTAGCATTTATATTTGTTTTATCAAATACAGCTGCTTCATTAATAGAAAGCAACATTGTTGAAGTATTTAATTTTGATGCTCCTCCACGTTCTCTTTGGATTAAGCCTTCATTTTCTAATTGGATTAAATCACGCATAATGGAAGACCTAGATGCTTGCAAGCTTTCCATTAGTTCACTAACAGTAACAAATCCTTGTTGATTTATTAAGTTCATTATACGAAAACTTCTTTCTTTAGATAGCATCTTGTATCCTCCTTATTTGTTATTAATCATATAGCGCACGACTTAGCAATTCATCTTGAATATCTTTATTAAGATTTACAAATACAGCACTATACCCAGCCACACGGACAATTAAATCTGGATATTTTTCTGGATGGATTTGAGCATCTTCTAAGATTCCATGATCTACTACTGTAACCATTAATTGGCAGCCACCCTTTTTAAAGTAAGTTCTAAATAATGCTTGAACTTTCTCTTTTTCATTTTTCATCATACGTGGTGTAAACTTAATATTTTGTACACTTCCACCATGATATTTTGCTTCAAATTTACTTAAAGAATTAAGGGTTGCTGTTGGACCATTTAAGGCAGCTCCACCTTGGGGATTATTTGCTGGATTTAAATAAACACCTTTTTTTCTTCCATCATAGGTAGCATCTGTTTCTTTACCCCAATCAGTATTTGTTTGATTATTACTAATTACAATTAAGAAATAATCCATACCATTATCAATACCACGTTGTCTCATCCCTGAAGCAACATGTTTATATAAATCATTTGCAAGTTCATCACACTCTTGATGATC
Source organism: uncultured Erysipelotrichales bacterium (assembly GCA_964369175.1). Classification (GTDB taxonomy): domain Bacteria; phylum Bacillota_I; class Bacilli_A; order Erysipelotrichales; family Coprobacillaceae; genus Tannockella. The sequence goes on from CAYJEM010000008.1 coordinate 11,481, forward strand.
ATTTCCGTATTTTGGAACATCCCATAAATCTTTTTGAATAGTTTCATAACCTTCAAAATTTGCAAGTGTAGCCGTGTTTACTTCTTCTAACGTATATCTCTTATTATCGTATACTAGCGTCTTAATTGCAAATAAAGAATCACTTGAATTGATATTTGCATATGTTTCGTTTGTACCACCTAAGATTTCTACCCCACCATCTAAAAGTGCAAGACCTCGTCCAATACAGTCATCCATTAAGATACTATTGTATAAAAATGATACATGTTGATTCATTACTTCATAACTATACATCTGTGCTTTTACACTTAAATCGTAGTAGTAATCTAATACTTCTTTATATTTGTTATATAAATCATCAAATGTTTTATACTCACTTAGTGGCGGGATAAAGATATTGCCAACACGTTTGACATGATCAATTGGATCATATCCTTCATTCATTACCATTTGTAATATTTTAGCAAGATTTAATAATACATTAGGGGTTCCAATACTTTTTCCTTGAATTACAAATTCACCACATCCAAAAGGAACATATTGTTGGGCTATTTTTTCCTCTACACGCATTCCATACATTACTGCAGGTACATTTACATCATCATTATATAATGTTGGATACGTCGCCCCACTAGCAATACAATCATAGGCCATGTCCATAATATATTCTGGCGTTTCCTTGTTGAAACGAAGGGTAAACTGTGGTTCAACATAACGGGTATCTTTACAAACTTGCAAACATATTTTTGTAAATAAGTCACATGCTTCTACGTTTTCACGACCATATCCACCAACAATAATACGTCCATTTACAGTTGTTCTACGGTTTTCTATCATTAACCATAATGATTTGATAATACGGTATCCTTCTGCTTCATCAATAATTCCATTATCTATATCTCTTTTTAAATATGGACCAAGCACAATATCCATACGACCATAATTAATTACCCCAGCAACCATTGCATAAATCCAAAATAATTGCATTGCTTGATGAAATGTTTCTGGTTTGTTTGTTTTTATATGTTCTAATGATTGATACATCATTTCTAAATCTTTTTTTCTTTCTACAGATGCATTATTCATCGCATTTATTACAAGTTGTTTTTGTTTTTCAATAACATCTTGTAATAATTCAATAGACTCAATTGAAGCACAAATGAAATCATTTTGAACTTGTTTTTTCATAAGCTCAATTAAACCTTGTAACCCGTTATCCATTAATTTTTGATAATCTAACATCATCCCACTAAGTCTAGCTGTTGCCATCATTGGGTATTTACAATCAATGAAACGACCAATTTCATGGTTTAGTACATCTTGACAATACAATGCCTTTACATCGTGATCTTGCCAGTAATCATACAATGCATCAATACGGTAATGTTCGCTAATATCCAAATCTTCTTTTAATGCTCTTAGTTTATGAAATACGCAGTAATGCCCTACACCTCCAACACTTGTAACACTACCAAAACCAATTGGTAAAAAGTCTAATCTTCCTGCAAGCAAATCTGTACCTTCGATTGAACGAAACATTTTTGGATATAACACCTTTAAACATTCCACTTCTCTTTTTGCTTTATCATTATTATTATTTAATTTATGAACACGAGTATACTCTTCCATAATTTCTACTTGTTCAATAACACTCTTTTCACAAGGTATTTTTATGCTTACCTCTGCATTTTGGGGTCCATCAATATTAATCTTTGCCATAATGTCATTCTCCTTTTACAAATACAGTATATTACTGTGTTCATAATTAGTCAAGTTGTTTAACCATAATCGTTCATAAATGTTCAAATAAAAAGATAAGTACAATACTTATCTTAGTGTTTTGCCTTTTCAGCATCTCTCCAATTATTTTGATAACCACCTAATAAATCAACAAAACGTTTTGCTGTTAAATGTGGACGTGTTATTGCACTTCCTACAACAACACTATGAGCACCTAAGTAAATGCATTTCATTGCATCTTCTGGTGTATATAAATGTCCTTCCATCATTACATATGCTTCATCTTTAAAGTCTCTACACATTCTTGCAAATTCACGGTAATCAGCTCCTTCGATATGAGCTGTTTCTTTTGTGTATCCATATAATGTTGGGGCAACAATATCAGCACCATTTTCAATTGCTCTTTTTGCTTCATCATAATTAGAAACATCTGCAAATATAATTGCTTCAGGTATTTCTTTTTTTACTTGTTTAATTAAATCCCAAGCAACAGTTCCTTCATGCGTAATTTGACTTGTACAATCAAGAGCAATAATTTCTGCCCCTGCCTCCCAAATTGCATGTACTTCTTTCATAGTTGGTGTAATAAATACATCAGTATCTTCATGCCATACCTTCCATAAACCAATCATCGGTAAATCTACTTTTTCTTTAATTGCTTTAATTTGTTCTGGTGAATTTGCACGTATTGCAACAGCGCCTGCCCAATTTGCAGCTTCTGCCATTTTGACAACCATATCGTCTGTGTATATTGGATCATCATGTTGTACTTGACATGACACAATTAAACCATCTTTTAATCCTTCTAATATATCTCGTTTTCTTTTATCTGTTGTTTTCATAAAATGCCTCCTATTTTGTTCATTATATCATTGTCTAGACAACATAGCAATGGGGTTCATTAAATTGATTAATATAAACAAAAATCACTTACAGCGATATATTTATATATATATCTACTTTTATAATAATTTACCTTGTATTTTCCAGTTAATGGTAGAAGTATTTTCCACTTTAAACGTTATCGAATGTATATCACTAGTAAAATCTAATTCTTGACCATTAACAAATAATTTTTCTACTTCAAATTTTATATTAATAGTAATTTCATACGTATTTGGAGTTAGTGGATGATACCATCCAGATAATTCATCTTTTGTTTGTTTATATCCTAGGATAGGAGATGTGATTTCATATTCTTCAAAAGGTAATGATGGTTTTAACTTTATACCATCACTTGTAGCTTCTGGTAACAAAAACATCATCGTATCAAATAAAGGCCATGCATGAACATGTGCTATACATACTGGAAAATCTAATGAGCTATAATTTTCATCTTCAATTTTTTCCCCACGCATATAAGCTTCTTTTTTATCTATAATATCATCACTCCATCTTGTGTATCCAGGATACTTAGAGTGGATCGACGTATAGTTATCTGCTCCGCTTAATGTACCACCCCAAATTTCTGGATATACATCTGTGTGATTAGCAAGAGAATTCTTAATGAACTCTTCAAAAGCAACTTCACTACGATAATTTGTCATTCCCCAAATTAGTAGTCCATTCATTGCCCACCAAATCCAGTTATCATGAACATTTCCATCAACTCCTGGAGCAAGAACTTGTTTTAAAGAACCAATTGGTGAAGGTCCCATTGTATACTCTTTCATAAAATCTATAACTGTATCTGCTTGTTCATTAGAAAATATTTTTGATACAAAGGTAAATAACTGTCCTTCTAACATAAACTCATCATGGTCACCTAAATAACCATAATTATCACTAATCCATGCTCTAGGAATCCATTTCCCATTCCATGATTTTTCAACTGCTACTTGTAGTTGGTCCTTAAATTTTGCTACTTCACTTGCTTTGGTATTATAACCGACACCATTTAGTAATATTTCTAATCTAGAAAAAACGTGAACAGCCATTGGTGTGATAAATAAACTTTCTCCATACTCTAAAGCATGAATAATATCATCTTGTTCAATTTCTCTGTTCTTTTTATGGAATAAGAATCTGTTCCAATCCATCCATAAACCTCTAAGAAGCCCATTTTGACCAGTTCCAATATCATTTTTTATATAATCAAATGTTGCAATTAAGATATCAATAACTTTACGAATTTCTTTATCTTTAGACATAAAATCTTTAATTTCAAGATTTAAGAACTCATAATCTTTTGTAGTAAGAATATATTCACATACACTCATTAATACAAATAATTCTTGATCTGAAGGTCTTGCTTCAATAGTAGAAATACCATCTACAAAATGGAATTTCTCTGCTATCTCTTCACCAAAATGATCAATAAGTTGTGAAGAATGTCTAATATTCATACGATAATCATCAAGTCTTTCCATCCCATGACCGGTAATACCATCCATACAACTTCCATCAGGTTTAATCCCTTTTAATAAGAATTGGGCTAATTCCCTAGCAATTTTAGGTCTTGAATAAATCAAAGGAAGCATATGCATTGCTGTATCTCTTTGACAAAAATTAGCACCCATTAAATATTGATAAAATCCTCCTTGTGATAAAACATGATTATCAAAATAGTTATCATATGTAATGGAAGCATTTAAAAACATATTATGCCAGCTCATTTCACGATTTAACCAATCATATTGATTATTGTTTATTTTAAGATTAATAGAAACTGCTTTTAGTTGTTCAATTGTATGACTTTTAACATCCATTTCTTTATATTTTGAAATTAGATCATCTAAATTAATACCCTTTGGTAAATACCCTATCATATATCGAATTGTTTTTTTCTCACCTGGCAGTAAAGTTAGTGTATCGTTACAGAAAAATGCATCTTGATGATTTCCATGGTTATCACAATCTAAACCAGTAGGATGTAATAGATCACCATTTTCAAAGAATGCATTGCTATCAAAAAACATCGTTGTATTATCCTGGTAAGATACAATAAAATACTCTGGAATATTTATATCTTCAAATGATGCATCTTCATACATTGGGAAAATTTCTTTATTATATTCTTCGATAGAAAGATTATACTTGCCAGCTTTTGGATACTTATATCCTTCAAATGTATGCTTTAAAAAAGCAACATTTGTCTTATAATCAATTTTCTTAGAGAAATTTTTTTGAAACTCTCTTCTAAAAGTATGAACTGCACTTCTACTATACTTTTTAGTATAAGGCGTTTGACCATAAAGGACAGGTCGATGTGAGTATTGAAAAACCTCTCCACCCCAATATTCAGTCCATTGTATAGTTCTTGTATATGCTGTCTTGTTTTCAATAGTGACCTCACTTATAACTACAGGATCATCACCATAAGGTGGTATGATTTCTTGTGTTACTTCAAATTCATCATTCCATACTTTCTTTTTAAAGTATCCATATCCAAATATTCTTTCAAAGTTTTCTTGTTCCTGATAAAAAGTTGATAAAATGTCATCGTCTGTTTTTAAATAACCAAATCCTCCTGCATATTGATGATTTTTAGGATTCCAGTCATTTAATAATTTCGCTCCACCTTCGTCTTGTCTTAATCGAACATATCCAAAATTTGATAGTAATAATACTATTCGATCATTTCCAATCTGTGATACATGATTTCGATAATCACTCCATAATGCATCAGCGTTTACCATTGGCATTTTTTCTTCGATAGTATACTGATTCGCTTCGTACATAAACCCAGGCATTCCTAGCTCATCTTCTATCCATCTACCATATTTCCCCGAACCATATTCTTTCATTATTCTCTCCTTATTATTTACTAACTCATTTATTTTCACTTTCATTACAATCATTAAATTTTGATAAAAACACTACATTTAACTTTTGTTTTTCTAACTTAGTATTGTGTGCTATCTCCATTTTTAAGTCCTTTTAATAATGTACATTTTTTTTGATTATTTATTTTCATACCCTCCTATCATAATATAAAAACATTGTAACATTGTCTAGACAATGTTACAAGTAAAAAAAGACAATGTCATCCACTGTCTATTATAAAAATGGTAGCAACTGTAATAATGACGTTAAACCTAAACTGTACACTAATATTGATGCTGGTTTACATAGAAAAATAATTAATGAATATTCTTTCCATGTCATATTTGTAGTTCCAGCAATATAACATAGCATATCATCAGGAGCAACTGGTAAAAATATTGCGACTGCAAATAATTTTTTAAATGTATTTTTTGTATCAACCCAATTAAAGTATTTTTCTGTTGCCTTTTTGGGAAACATTTTATATACAACCATTCTTCCATAAAACTTCGATATGCCAAAGACAATCAATGATCCCATACATATACTTAAATAGTTATATATAAACCCCCATACCGGGCCAAATAGGAGTACCCCTGCTGCTAAACTTAACCCACCAGGAATAATTGGTATAACGACTTGTACAATTTGTAAAATAATAAATACAATTGGTGCCCATATTCCCACTGTTTTCATTAACTCTTGTAAATCTTCAATTGATGTAAAATATCCTTGCATATATGCATATATAGTAAAACCTATAATTGCGACAGTTATTACGATTGATACAATATGTACAATTTTCAAACCATTTGCTGGTTGTATTTCTTCATCATTTACTACTTTAATACTATTTTGTTGCCCCATACAAAACTCCCCTCTATTTTATTACTGTTTCTTTAACTCAAGATGTGCTTCTTTTAGTTTTTCAGGTATTGGTAATTTTTGTGGGCACACTTTCACGCATTTTCCACATGATACACATTTTGAACCATCTTTATTTGATTGTGTTAATGTCATATCATATAACCATTTTTGTCCTGGTGTCTTTGCATACTCATTCCATAGGTGAAACACTCCTGGAATATCAACACCAAAAGGACATGGAACACAGTATTTACATCCGGTACATTCAATATTTACAAATGATTCCCAAACATTTCTAGCTTTATCATATAATGCTAATTCTTCTTGACTTAGAATGTTCGGTTTTGCATTTTCAAAAATACGTAAACTATCCTCCAATTGTTCCATTGACGATGATCCAGATAAAATGATTGTTACTTCAGGTTGATTATATAACCACATAAAAGACTTCTCAGCATTTGAAATATCTTTTTTCCAGTCACCAAAAGCTTCTTCAACTTTTTTAGGAACATCTTGTGCAAGCATTCCACCATGTAATGATTCCATAGACACTACTGGTATTCCTTTCTTTGAAGCATAATGCAACCCTTTCATTCCTGCTTGGTTATATTTGTCATAATAATTGTATTGAATCATTGCAAGATCCCAATCAAAATGATCAATTACATTTACAAAATGTTCGTATGATCCATGCATTGATACAGCTATATAACTAATTTTCCCTTTTTTCTTTAAATCAACCATAAAATCAATAGCATCTAATTCTAATGTTTTTTTCCAGTTTGCTTCATATAAATTATGTAAGAAGTATACATCAATATGTTCAACTTGTAATCTTTCTAATTCTTCTTCATAAAATCTTTGCAAATCTTCTTTTTTAGTTACTTTAGGCATTGGTAATTTTGTTGCTAAAATAACTTTTTCACGATAACCATCTTTCAAGGCTTTTCCAACAATTTCTTCACTACCAGCATATACATATGCTGTATCAATGTAGTTTACACCACTATCGATTGCTTTACGTATTAGCGCAATTGCTTTTTCTTCATCAATAATTGAATTACCTTCAATATCTTTTGTTTGTGGCAAACGCATACATCCCAGTCCAAATCTTGATACAAGTTTGCCATCATGTTTAAAATCTACATATTGCATATTGTTTTCCTCCTATAAATCCTTTACCACAAAATAGTATCATGTTATATCATAAATAGTCAATAAATGTAAAAAAACTATGAATAATCATAGCTTTTACAATTTATTGAAAACTTCCTTATATGTATATTTTAATAATTATATATTTTTGTACTAGTTTACTATCACCACATGACCTATACAAGTTAACTTCAAATAGTAATTCAATATTATTTATAAATCTATAGAATCAATATCATTAATAATAATATATTTGGTACCACTAGAAACATCCAATCGTATATTGTTACTTTTAGTGTGTAATAGTTTGTTCTTTTACCATCGACATCGAATCCTTTTGAAATCATTGCAATACTTAAACATTGTGCCCATTTAATAGCATTTACCATCATTGCAAAGACAACCTTAAAATAAAATTGTATTCCACTCATACCACGAGCATGTAATGCAAATTTTGCATGTTCAAATTCTTCTTTAATATTAGGTAGTAAGTGAAATGCAGCCAGTGTTCCATATGCAAATTTAGGTTTAAGATGCCCTTGTTGTTGCAAGGAATATACAAACTGTAAACTATCATTACTAAAAATAAATAACATTCCAATAGCACCAAAGGCATATACGCGCGTTGCTAGTTGTAAACCATTATAGCTTGATGTAATTTTCATATTAGAAACTAATGAAATTGTGTATTGTGTATCTTCCCCCGTTGTAAACAACACCCCTGTCATATATAAAGAAACTGCACTAATGCTTATAATCAATAATAAAATAAACATTTTTTTATATTGAACATTTGTAAATAGAATAATAATTATTATTGTTGTAATAAATACAACAGTATTGATTGCTGGATTATAGTTAAAAGATAGTATTATTGAAAAGAGAATTAATGATATTGCTTTATAAAAAGGATTTAAATAACTCATTATTTTTTTCACAAATCATCCACCTTTTGTAACTGTTTATCTTCCATTCGATATATTGTATCACTATATTTACGAGCAATATCATTATCATGAGTAGTAAAAATAACTGTTAAATTATCTTCTTTAACTTTATTTAAAATATGTTCCATAATTATCTTGCATGTATCATCATCTTGACCATACGTAGGTTCATCTAATAATAACACCTTTTGTCTAGTACATAGTACACAAAGCAGTGCTAGTCTTCGTTGTTGACCTTGACTTAGCATATATGGTGAATACTTTTTAAATCGATATAATCCATATTCTTTCAATAATTGATTTGTTTTTGATTCTACATCTTGGTTGTTGTAGTAATTTAGCGACATAGCTACTTCATCATATACATTATGTTGAATAAATTGGTTTGCTGGATTTTGCATAACAAAGCCAATTGTTTTACATATTTTTCTATAATTTCTACGAAGTACTGGAATTATATCAACTGTAAATTTTCCAGATATTTTTTCTTTTGTAAAAAAGCTCTTTAGTAAAGTAGTCTTTCCACATCCAGATCTGCCAATAATAGCAACAACTTCCCCTTGATGGATTGTTACATTTGTATCTTCTAGAAAAACTTGTTTGTTTCTTTTTAAAGTTAATTTCTCCATTTTAATAATTGGATTTGTAAATTGCTTTCTAGGTTTATCCTTACATCTAGTATCCGGATAAATAATCCCATTACTTACAAAGAATTGTTTATGTAGATGAATATTTTTACTTGTTATATTTGTTCTTTCTATTGATGATGAATCTTTCATAATATAGATAGAATCAACTACTTTAAGCCAGCGTTCCATAATATGGTCAATTACAAATATTGTAGTCTTTTTTTCTTTGTTTACCTTTTTTAGTAACGTAATCAATTCTAAAGACTGCACAGGATCAACATTTGCAAATGGTTCATCTAATATTAGTACCTTTGAGTCTAATACAAGATTGCATGCTAATGCACATTTTTGTTTTTCACCACCAGATAATGTATAGAACGCTTGATATAGCAAGTCATGAACATTGAGCAAGGTGCATACTTCATCAATTTTTACATCGATTTCCTCTTTTCTAAGCTGCTTATTTTCTAAACAGAATATAAGCTCATCAAACAATGTACTCATACAAAATTGCATATCGGCATTTTGAAACATCATAGTTACTTTTTCGACACGTTTAGATACACTTAATGAATAGATATCTTCTCCTTCAATATACACTTTTCCACTCTTTTGACTTTCTGGTGGTATACTTCCTGATAGTAGTGACGCCAATGTACTTTTACCACAACCACTACGTCCTACAAGAATCGTTATTTTTCCATCTTCAACTTCAAAAGATAAATTGTCAACCACATTAAATGATGACTCTTTGTAGTATTTAAATGATAAATTAGTAACTTTCATTTGTTTCTAAATTCGTATTATACTTAGAAGATATAGGATATCCTCTAAGCACTCCTGCTTTTGCTAGTGCATCTGCTAATAACTTTGTAATTACTGTAGAGAATAATAAAGCACTCATAAAACGTACAATAAACATAATTACAAGTAATCCAATTTCTAATTCTAAAAATCCTGATCTAAAGAATCCCCAAATAAAACTAAATACAGTACATCCAAGAGATGCTAAAATCATCGTTTTTAAATCATACTTACGATATTTTGTTGCTGCAAATGCCACTTCTGCACCAGCACCTTGAATAAATCCTGATACAAATACAATTGGTCCATACATATTCCCCATTAATACTTCAATAAATGATGCTAAAATTTCAGCAGTAATAGCTGTTCCTGGTTTACGAATAATATATGGTGCCAGCGTTGCTGCCATAAACCAAATACCAAAGAATATTTCATTTCCAAAGACACCTAATCCCATTGGTGTAAGTGTAGCAGTTAAGGCAATTGATCCATATACTGCTCCTAAATAAATTACTGCAAAAATCAAAGATATAATTCCAATCATGATAATATCATGTAAATTCCATGTAAATTTTTTCATTTTTCTATCCCTTCGTTGGACTATTTACACTAAGTGTTGCTTGTAAAACATAGTGCGAGCATGTCTTGTCCACTAATTTCAATGCTTCTTGATAAAATTTTAATATTGTTTGAATATCACCTTTTAAGATTGTTACATAATGAGCTGATTTAACATAAATACCATAGTCTTTTGCCATGTTTACAACGTCTATAATTTCTTGCATATATTCACTTTTACCAAGTGGATATAGTGATATTTTAGACATAGCTTCAAAATGAATATCTTTATATGATTCATAGTTCATTAGTGTATCATCAACGTTCATAATACTATCGCCATCACTATCTCCTGGACAACCTTTTGAAAATGTCATATCACAAACAGCATGAATATTTTCTTTATAACTATGAATAAAACAAGCACTTAAGGCATCAAAGATATGTTCTCTTTTTCCTCTATAAATTGAAGACAGAGCATCTGTTTCACTCCAAACTTTTGATGTATCAACTTTTTTAAGTGCCCCTAAAATAATATCAATATAATCATCACTCATAATTGATAAAGTAAATCGACATCCACTAATATCAAGTGTTGCTCCAGTTGTTGACCATGGACAACCACAATGTTTTTTTTCCATACTTTCCTCCCTTTTGAATATAAAAAACCGCATTGTGAAATAGCACAATACGGTAAACATCAAAAAATATGTTCCCTACGTTGGCATTATCCACATCAGGTTATGGGTCGAAGTCAAAACTTCCTCTCAGCAATAAGCTCCCCTTGTATTCTTTTAGAGTATAACATAGTTTTTTTTACAAGTCTTATTATTTTTTAAAAAAATGATATTTATATGGGATTTTGAAATCATTAACATTGTATATTTGCAGATAATGCATTAATATAATTAATCAACTGTTGTGGTTCTACAATAATTTGAACTCCACGCATGCCACCACTTATGGCAATAACCTCATAAAGCAATGCAGTTTCATCAATATATGTTGGGTAAGTTTTTTTTATTCCCACCGGTGAACATCCACCACGGATATACCCTGTAAGACTATAAATATCTTTTACATGGACTAATTCTATCTTTTTATTCCCACTGATTTTAGCAGCCTTCTTTAAATCTAGTTCACTATCAATTGATACACAAAATACTGTGATTCCTGTTTTATCACCTCTTGCTACAAGTGTTTTAAATATTTGTTGGTCACAAATTCCGGGATATTTATCATGATCACTACCTAAGTAATCACTGTCACTAGTTGCATATTCATGAATAATAAAATTAATCTTAGCTGCTTCTAATAACCGCATCGCATTTGTTTTTTTCATATATAATCTCCTATAAATATGTAAATAGCAGGACATACGCCCTGCTACTTATAAATAAAATAATCATTTTGATTTGCAGTTATTACTTCGATATCTAAGTTATCTAATAACTGCTTTAATTTTTTTTCAAATATAACCTCAAGATGATGTCCCACATCAATTAAAGCAATATCATTTTCAATAGCAAATTGACCTTGGTGATATTTTGTATCACCTGTAATGTATACATCAACCAACTTAGAAAGCTTGAATATATCATCACCACCACTGCCACCACACAAGGCAACAGATGAAATCTTTTTATCTTTTGGCGAAGCATATTTAACAGTTGGCAATCCATAAATATCTTTAATAAGTTCAACAAACTCATCGATCAAATATGTACTCTTTAATTTACCATATTTACCAACTAGATATTCATCATAATTATTACACGAGTCTATCGGTAACATCGAAAGCAACCATTCATTCATAGAGTTCTCTTTAGTTCCAATATCTAAACATGTATGCAAACTGTATATTGTAAGATTGTTTTGAATTGCCTTTAAAACAATCTTACCTTGACTAGTTGTATAATTAATCGATTTTATTGGGTCAAAGAATAACGGATGATGCGTAATTAGTAGCTGACAATTATTATTAATTGCTTTATTTATTGCATCTAAATCACAATTTAAAGAAACCATAATTTTTGAAACTTCAAAGTTTGCATCACCTATTTGTAGTCCACAATTATCAAATGATAATTGCAAGGAAAGCGGAAAGTATTTATCTAAGTATGATATTACATTACTTATTTTCATGTAAAACACACTCTATTCTTTTTAGATGTTCTTCTATTTCTTTATATTTAGGATGTTCCTTTTCTAAAGAATTACGTATTTTTGTAAACGCAATATGTTGATTCTTCCATTTTTCTTTGAATAATGGTGATTGATTTGTACGTAATATTGGTCCAAATTGAATATCAGATGTACAATAAACATCATCATTTTCTTTATTTACAACAACGAGTACTTCATAAATATGACCTGCTTCTTTTACCATTTCCTCATCAATAATTTCGAATTGATTTGCAAATAAATATTCACGTAAGTGATCAATATTTGAATTTGCTTGAAGAAAAAATACTTTTACATTTTTTGCATAATCTTTATGAGCCTCAATAATATCACATATTAAATGACCACCCATACCCGATATTGAAATCATATCAACTTCTTTACCAAGTAATGGTGCTATCCCATTACCAAGCAGTGGAATAACAACTTTTTCTAAGTCATTATCAACAATTGCTTCCATTGCTTTTTGTAGTGGTTTTGTTGCAATATCACATGCATATGCAAGTGATACTACTTCATTTTTTACTAAGTAACATGGTAAGTAACCATGATCACTTCCAATATCCCCTAAAACTGTACCACGTGAATGTTTTTTAATTAAATCTGCAAGGAGTTGTAATCTTTTTGAAAGTTTCATAATTAATGATTTAAGAAATCCTTAAGTCTTTTAGAACGTGAAGGGTGTTTTAGTTTACGTAATGCTTTAGCCTCGATTTGACGAATACGTTCACGAGTAACATTAAATTCTTTACCTACTTCTTCTAATGTTCTTGTTCTACCATCATCTAACCCAAAACGTAGACGTAATACTTTTTCTTCACGATCTGTAAGTTCTAATAAGACATCATTCAACTCATCTTTTAATAACTCATTTGCAGCATAATCATCAGGCGACATTGCACCTTCATCTTCAATAAAGTCTCCTAGGTGTGAATCATCTTCTTCACCAATAGGTGTTTCTAGAGATACTGGTTCTAATGATATTTTTTGAATTTCGCGAACTTTTTCTGGAGTCATTCCTTCCATTTGTTCAGCAATTTCTTCAGCACTTGGTTCTCTACCAAGTTCTTGAATTAATTGTCTTTGAATTCTTGTTAATTTATTAATTGTTTCAACCATATGTACTGGAATACGAATCGTTCTAGCTTGATCTGCAATTGCACGAGTAATTGCTTGACGAATCCACCATGTTGCATATGTTGAGAATTTGAATCCTTTAGTATAATCAAATTTTTCAACTGCTTTAATTAGTCCCATATTACCTTCTTGGATAAGATCTAAAAATAGCATCCCTCTACCAACATATCTTTTAGCAATACTTACAACTAAACGCAAATTTGCTGCAGCAAGTTCTTTTTTAGCAAATTCATCACCTTCTAAAATAGCTTTAGCAAGTTCAATTTCTTGATCATGACTTAATAGTTCAACGCGTCCAATTTCTTTTAAATACATTTTAACTGGATCGTTAATTTTTACATTACTACCTAATTGCGTATCTTCATATTCAATATCAGCAGTTTTCGTTTGATACATATCCATTGTATCCGTTGTTAACATATCAAAATCACCAGCAAAATCTAATTCTGGCATATCTTGAGTTAAATCTTCTGCTAAGTCAATTTCTACTTCATCACCTAAATCAGCGATTAGTTCTTCTTCAACATCAACATCTAAATCATCTGATATTTTAATATTTTTTTCACTAATAAACTGTAATAATTCTTCAGCCAATTGATCATCTAAGTCATAGTTTGACATATATTCATCAACTGCATCTTGTGATAACACATTATTGTGTGTTGTTGCCTGTTCTAAAACGATTGCTTTTAAATCATCAAAACTAACTGCTTTAATTTGCTTCTTTTTCATACTTTCCTCTTTTCCTAATCGATATTATTTCTTCTAATATCTTAGCCTTTGAAACATCATCTTGGGTATGTTTCAATGATATGGTTAATTCTTCTATTTGAATCTCAACTGCTTTTTCTTTAATAGTATTTATGTAATCATTAATTACTTCATATTTATCAGCATTTATATTTGATTGAATTCCTTCCAATGTAGGCAATTGTATTTGCGATATATCAAGAATAATATCAACCAGATGTTTATCTTTAATAATATTAATAAAATCAGCAACTTCCAATACAATATTATTTCTATAATAATCAACAATATAACTAGCTATTGTATTATATGAATTGTCAAACATAAACCCTAAGTCACTTTCATATTTTCTTGCTACATTATAATCAAGCAACATATAATACAGCAATTCTCTTTGCGCCTGAGTAAAGCGATCATACATAGGTGTAGTTCTTTTAGTTGGAATATATATATTTTTATCATCGACCTTATTCGATGGATTTTTTGAAATCATTGTATGTATAATATCTTTACTAAACTGGCTACGAAGTTGCAGCTGTTCTATATAGTATTCTCTATCTATGACATCAGCAATCGTATTTATCTTTTCACTCATTTTAACGACATATTCTTTTCTAGATTCGTAGTTATTTAAATTTGTAAATAACATGTAATAATCTAGTAAAAAATTCATTGATGTAAGTGGTGATTTTACAATTGCATGAAGTTCCTCTACTCCATTTTTTTCCAATATTTCATCAGGGTCTTTTCCTTCTTCAATTGGTAGTACATGGACTGTTAATCCTTTTTCTTCAAGTAATAAGATTGATTTTTCAGTTGCTACTTTACCTGCCTTATCACCATCTAAACATAAATATACATTGTTACTAAGTCGTTGTAATGCTTGGATATGATTTGGTGTCAATGCCGTTCCCATGATCGCTACAACATTTTTTATACCGGCACGATAAAATGCAATAACATCCATAAATCCTTCACAAACAATAACATAACCAGCTTTTCGTACAGATTCTTTTACTCGGAAATAGTTATATAATATGTTTCCTTTGATAAATATCTCTGATTCTGGTGAATTAACATACTTTGCAGCATTGTCTTGTTTTTGAAGAATTCTTCCACTAAAGCCTACAACACGTCCATCATGATCATGTAGTGGAAACATCAATCGATTTAAAAAACGATCTTGTAAAATTCTTCCTTCAACAATCAAACCACTTTCAACCATTGTAATAGGATCAATTCCTTGATTTTCATAAACTGATAATAACGTTGATTTTTCTGGAGCATATCCAATTTTAAATGTATCAATTACATCATCATCAATATGTCTTCTTGTTAAATATTCTTTAGCAGTTAATCCAACTTTCGTATTTACATAGTAGTGATATACCTTGCTTGCTTCTTCATGCAAAACATACAATGGTTGTAATTTTGGATCAACTCTTTTTTCTACTTTTTGATATTGATATTCACTCATATCAATATTTGCAAATTCAGCAGTTTTCAAAACCGCTTCAATAAACGATACTTGTAAATAATTTTGAATAAAGGTAAATACATTACCACCATTACCACAAACAAAACATTTATATATTTGTTTATCTTGGGAAATAGACATCGAAGGATGACTATCTTGATGAAATGGGCACAAAGCCATATAATTTCTACCTTTTTTTACAAGTGGTATATAACTAGCAATAACATCGACTATATTTACTTGTCCGCGTATTTCAGCAATCTTTATTTCATCGATCCTTGCCATTGTTTTCTCCTTAGAATGCTACTCTTTCATTAATGTACGATACTAATTCATCAATCGAAATACGACTTTGTTCCATTGAATCACGATCACGAATCGTAACACAGTTATCCTCCATAGTGTCAAAATCAACAGTTACACAATAAGGGGTACCAATTGCATCTTGACGTCGATAACGTTTACCTATTTGACCTGCAACATCGTACTCAACCATAAAATGTTTAGCTAAATGTTGATAAATCTCTGTTGCTTTTTCACTTTGTTTTTTTGTAAGTGGTAATACTGCCACTTTATATGGTGCAACTGCAGGATGTAATTTCATTACAATACGTGTATCACTTTCACCAATTGACTCTTCTTGATAACTATCGCATAGTACTGATAAAAATAATCGATCTGCTCCTACTGATGGTTCAATAACGTATGGTACATATTTTTCATTTGTTTCTGGATCTAAGTATTCTAAGCTCTTTTTTGAGTGTTCCATGTGTCTTGATAAATCATAATCAGTTCTATCAGCAATTCCCCATAATTCGCCCCATCCAAATGGATATGCGTATTCAACATCACTTGTTGCTTTTGAATAGAATGATAATTCATCTTTTTGATGATCGCGGAAGCGTACATTTTCAGATTTTAAACCAATATCCATTAAAAATTTATGGCACTCATTTTTCCAATATTCAAACCACTCTAAATCTGTATCTGGTTTACAGAAAAACTCAAGCTCCATTTGTTCAAATTCACGAGTACGGAAAATGAAGTTTCCAGGTGTTATTTCATTTCTAAATGATTTACCAATTTGACCAATTCCAAAAGGAACTTTCTTTCTTGATGTTCTTTGTACATTTTTGAAATTCACAAAGATACCTTGTGCAGTTTCAGGACGTAAATACACAACATCCTTAGCATCTTCTATTACACCCATATGCGTTTCAAACATTAACTTAAACTGGCGTACATCCGTAAAGTCTTGCTTTCCACATTTTGGACACACAATATTATGCTCTTTTATGTAAGCCATAGTCTCTTCATTAGACCATCCTTCACTATGAACATTTTCATCATGTTCTTCAATTAATTTATCAGCACGATGTCTTGTTTTACATGCTTTACAATCAATTAAAGGATCTGAAAATCCACCAACATGTCCTGAGGCTTCCCATACTCTTGAGTTCATAAAAATCGCCGAGTCTAATCCTACGTTATATGGTGATTCTTGTATAAAACGTTTCCACCATAGTTGCTTGATGTTGTTTTTCATTTCAACGCCTAGTGGTCCAAAATCCCAAGTATTTGCAAGTCCATCATAAATCTCTGATCCTTGGTATACAAACCCTGAAGTCTTAGCATGACTTACTATTTTTTCCATATCATTTTTTGCCATCAAATTTCTCCTTAATCGTAATAAAAGACATGTTTCCATGCCATTTACACGTATACTATAATAGTATACTAAAGATACCCTTATAGTAGGGTGTTGTCAACCAACTATAAGGGTACATTATATACAGTATGTTTATTTAACCAATTAGAAATATCATTGAATATTTCAATATTATTCTTTTCAAACAATACATTATCAAAACAAGTTTTATATTCTAGTTTACATATATCATCAACAATATTTGTATATTTTTGAAATACTTTATAGCTACTACAACTAGTATCAAAATTACATTCTGGCTTACTACTTATTACCAATACTGCTAATTCTTTTGGTGTCATATTTATTAGTTTCGATTTTTGAATATCTTTTGTTACATCAACAATTGCTTTAATCGTGCTATTTGGATAAATACAATAAGATGAAATTTCTTGCATACGATCAATAGCTTGATGTATATTCTCATCTAAACCTATTGAACTATAATTTGTTAATTGTTTTGTCATTTGATAAAGTGCTAAACTACGGTGCGCTTTACCTTTAATTTTATAACTCATTTTAGTATATATTTCAATTTTTTTATTCATAAATACATTATCGCAAGGGGAAAGTAGTATTATTCCTTCTAGAAATCTACCATACTTTACAATATATTTACGCAAAATAATTGATGAAACTTTACAACCAATTATAAAGTATGGTAATTCTGGATACCTTGAAGAAATAATCATGCGCAGCTGTTGCATATCCTCTATTACTTTTTCAATATTATCACCATCACCTAAATTTCCACGTATTCCTTTATATAATGATTGACCGTGTCCTGGCAACTCACTAACTACAACAATGTAGCCTTGCATACTTAGGTAGTCTGCAAAGCGTTGATATTCCTTTATTCCTTCGTTAAAACTATGGTGAATTTGAATAATCCCTCTTGGTCTAATTGTGATACTTGGGGTATAAACATCATAGTGAATATGAAGATTTGCTTTAGATGTAAATGTATATGATTGAAACTGCATTATACTTCCCTACTTCCTTTGATTTCTTTTATATTTTTGGTACGCATAATTTTGACTTGTTGTTTTTGGTTTAATTAAACAATGCTTTCCATGCCCAATTAAATCTTCACGTTTTGCAAGTTTTAATGCAGCAAGTACTAAATCATAATTTTTTGGATTACGATATTGCATTAATGCTCTTTGCATTGATTTTTCTTTTGTTGTTTTTGGTACATATACTGGTGTCATATCACGTGGATCTAATTCAGTATAATACATTGCTGTTGAAAGTGTACCTGGCGTTGGATAGAAATCTTGTACTTGCTCTGGTTGGTGCTTAATATCTCTTAGGTACTCTGCAAGTTCAATTGCAGCTTGGAGATCACTACCAGGATGTGATGACATTAAATAAGGTACTAAATACTGATTTTTATCATATTTAGCATTAATTTTGTAGTATTTTTCAACAAATTTATCATATAATCCTTTTCCTGGTTTTCCCATCTTTTCAAGAACTCGATCACTAATATGCTCTGGGGCTACTTTTAATTGGCCACTAATATGGTTTTTTACCAACGATTCGAAAAAGCGATCATCTTTATCATACATCAAATAATCATAACGGATTCCTGAACGAACAAATACTTTTTTTACATTTGGTAGCTTAGTTAGTTTATCAAGTAGTTCTTTATAATCTTTGTGTGATACTTCTAAACTACTACATGCTTTTGGCCATAAACATTGTTTATGTTTACAAGTACCATGTTTGATTTGTTTTGTACAACTCGGTTTTCTAAAGTTTGCAGTTGGTCCACCAACATCATGAATATATCCTTTAAACTCTGGATCCCATACCATTTTATTTGCCTCATTTATAATTGACTCATGAGAGCGGCTTTGAATAACACGTCCTTGATGAAATGTAAGTGCGCAAAAATTACATGAACCAAAACATCCACGATTACTTATCAATGAAAATTTCACTTCATCAATTGCCGGAACATGTCCGATTTTCTTATAACTCGGATGATAATTTCGAGTATAATCAAGTGCATAAGCACGATCAAACTCCCTTTGCGTAAGTGGACGGTTTGGACGGTTTTGTACAACATACCACCCTGAATATGGTTCTACTAACGTTTTTGCAGTAACATGATCTGTATTTTGATGCTGTATGTTAAATGATTTAGCGTATTCTATCTTTGATTCACAAATATCTTTATAACTTGGTAACATTACATAATCATGTGCATCATTCAAGTCTTTTGTTTTAAATACAGTCCCATCTAAATATGTAAGGTGTTTACATTCTAACCCACTATCTAGAGCATCGGCAACTTCAATAATACTATTTTCACCCATACCATATAATAATAAATCTGCATTAGCATCAATAATAATTGATTTACGAACTTTATTATCCCAATAATCATAATGACCTAGTCGACGAAGACTAGCTTCAATACCACCAATAATAATAGTTGCATCTTTATATGCTTGTCTTGCCATTTGACTATATACGATAACCGCTCTATCTGGTCTTTTAAAGCCTTGACTAGCTGGTGTGTATAAATCTTTATGACGACGCTTTCTTGATACAGTATAATGATTCACCATAGAATCAATATTTCCTGATGAAATTAAAAAACCTAATCTAGGTTTACCAAACTGACGAAATTCTTCTACATTATTCCAATCAGGTTGTGATAAAAAGCACACTTTATAGCCACGACTCTCTAACACGCGACAGATAATTGCTGCTCCAAATGAAGGATGATCAACGTATGCATCACCTGAAACATATACAAAATCAGGTTGTTGCCAACCACGTGCTTCCATCTCTTCTCTATTTACTGGTAAAAATTCACTCATATAAAACCCTACTTTCTTATGAAACTATTATACATTATCATTTTCAAATGAAAAGGCAAAAACAATATTTTGCCTTATAAAATACGAATTTGTTTTAAAATTTTTGTTGCTTGGAAATGTATCCCCGTATATTCATCTACAAATTGTTCCATAATTTCTACCATTGGTTTTCGATAAGCTAATGGTACATTAATTTTATCAACATGTTTTATTGTACATTTATTAATATGGCGAAACAATTGTAAAAATTCTTTATCATAGCTACTATCAAAACGACTTGTACATTGATTACATATAAACCCACCACCAGCAACACTAATTGCTGTAATATTACTTGTTGTCATACATTGACAACAAGCATCTACATGGAGCATACTCCCTGTAACTTTTAAAATAAACACTAAATAAATTAAATATACTACCGCCGGCGGATATCCATTTTCTAAAGCAGCGCATGTTTCTATTATTGTATGATATATATTATCATCAGGATAATTTTCAGGACACTCTTTATATACGAATTCACATACAAAACTAGCATATGCTTCAAGTTCTATATCTGACTTTATATGACTATAAAAAGAGATTGGGGTTGCCTTAATTAATGTACTAATGCCTTTTTTTAATAAAATCGTAAATTCGCTAAGGGTTAATGTTTGACACCCCGCCATGTTTTTACTATTTATTTTTTTTATACCACGTGCATGAATGGTTATCTTACCATACTCATGCGTAAATACTTGTAAAAGGGCACCGTTTTCTTTATAAGGAGTACTTTTTAAAACAACACCGGTACATACTACTTCTTGTTTAGTAGTCATCTTCGTTATAACCAAACTCTTTTAAATACTTTTGTTTATTACGCCAATCTCTTTCTACTTTAACAAACAGTTCTAAATATACTTGTGTCTGTAGAAATCTTTTCATATCTTTTTTTGCACCTTGTTTGATTTTTTTAATCATTTGACCACCTTTTCCAACAATGATTCCTTTTTGGCTTTGGCGATCTACAACAATTGTAGCATAAACTTCTACTTCTCCATCTTCATTTTCTGCCATTCGTTCAACAACAATTGCAACACTATGCGGTACTTCTTCATGTGTAAAATACAAGACTTTTTCACGAATAAACTCTGCCATAATAAATCTTTCTGGGTGGTCTGTCATTTGATCACTTGGATAGTACATAACACCAGGTTGTAAATAATTTTTTATTGTTAATAACAATTCTTGTACATTTATATTTTCATGAGCACTAATTGGTATTATTTCTTTAAAGTCAAATAGATTTTGCCATTCTTGAGCTTTTTCCATAGCCACTTGGCGACTAACTGTTTCTACTTTTGAAAGCAATAAAAATACTGGTCCATCAGCATCCTTTAATCGTTCAATAATAAAACGGTCCCCACCACCAATAGCTTCATTTGCTGGTGCCATAAATAGCACAATATCAACTCCATAAATACTATTTAATGCTGTAGAGTTCATAAATGTACCTAATCTATCTTGGGGTTTATGAATACCAGGAGTATCCATAAATATTATTTGCGAATCACTGTCAGTATAGATTCCTTGAATAGTATTTCTTGTTGTCTGTGCAACATCTGACATAATTGCTAATTTTGTTTCTAATATTTGATTCATTAAGGTTGATTTGCCTACATTTGGTCTACCAACAATACTTACAAATCCTGATTTAAATGTCATAAATTTTCTCCTGTAAATGCGTATGGTAATAATTCTGCTACTGTTTTAACTATATATGTATTATCGTTTGCAAGGATAACTGGTGTATCTTTATTTAGCAGTTCAACAAAAACTTGTAAACATGCTCCACACGGGACTACTACTTGTGCACCACTTGCAATTATTGCTATTGCTTTTATGTCATCTTTTCGATACCCTTTAGTAATTGTACTAAATAAAGCATTTCTTTCTGCACATATTGTTGAACCATAAGCTGCATTTTCAACATTACATCCTTGAATATAATTGCCATCCACCAATTCTACACATGCTCCTACTTGAAAAGATGAATACGGACTATAACTATTTTTTCTTGCAATACTAGCTAGCCTAATAAGTTCTTTATAATTACCCATACTATCTTCCTACCTGTACTTTTTCAAGTATTTCTTTTTGCTTTTCAATCATTATCTTTTCTTCGACTTCTTCCATATGATCATACCCTAGCAAGTGTAAGATTCCATGTGTAAATAAAAAACACATTTCTCTTTCTAATGAATGTCCATAATCTTTAGCTTGCATATTTGCATGTTCAATTGATATAAAAATATCTCCTAATGTTCTTGGTTGCCCAGGACAATAAAACTGTTCACTATCTTCTAGTGCAAAACTAATCACATCTGTTGATTTATCGATGTTTCGATATTCTTTATTAATATTATGTATTTGCTCGTCATCTACAAAAATAACTGACAACTCTACATCTTCTTCATTCCCGTGCATTTTACATGCTATATCTGCAATTTCATTAAATTTTTCTTCATAAATATTTTCAAAATTATTTACTTGAACAATATATGCAATATCAATTTCCATACGTTACTCTCCATACTTTATTTTTCTTGCACTCATTATAGCACAATCATATTTTACATTCACTATATTTGTTTGATGACCTACAAATACTACAATCATCGAAAAATGTTTATGAATATACTCCAAAATCAGGTTTGTTTGATGGCTACTTAAGTTACTACACGCTTCATCTAAAATAAGTACATCTGGCTCTATAAGTAATGCACGAATAATCATTACCATCTGCAATTGACCGCTTGAAAGCCCACTTCCCTTACTATCAAGTATATAATCTTTTTGTTTATACAAAATGTCAACTTCCAAATCTTTACAGATCATTTCTAATCTTTTTATACTTTTTTCAATACCTAAATGCATATTAAATGCAATTGTCTCATTAAAAAATGAACTGACTTTTTCGATATATATAATCCTTCTATATAATGACTTCATATCAATCTTTGATAAGGGAATATCATTAATTCGTATTTCACCTTTTTGAACATCATCATAACCAAGTATTAATTTTAATGCTGTTGATTTCCCACATCCAATTTCGCCTTTTAAGTGAACATTCGAATCAATAATAAAATTAGTATTTTCTAATATGCAAACACCATATCCATAACCATAGCTGACATACCCAAATTCTATTTTAACTATTTTTCCAATTCGTTTGCCTTTTTTAACACGTTTAGGTAGTAATTGCTTATACCTTTCATATATTAACCATTGTTCTTGATGGCTACTAAAGGTTACTATAATTTTCATAATTGGTTCAATACTAAAACTCACCAACATATATGTAAATAAAATCTTTCCAATTGTATATTGCCCTCCTAATTGAAAAAAACCATAAGTAATAACAATAAACAATAGGCTTTGTAAAATGACTTCTAGTCCTGCTTGCACTTTTACTAAGAGCATATCTTTTTTCAGCTCAATTACTTGTTGCTGTAAAAAAAAGTGTTGTAACTTTTGTTTAAAAAATCGTACTCTTGAATATTGTTGCATTAAAATTCTATTATCTAAACTTTCAACAACAGCATTTTGTAACATATCTTGTTTCATTAAAAATTCTTTTTCGATAACCTTTATATGCTTGAAAATATATATACCACTGATAATCAATACTAGCATCGTTAAAAATATTATCCCACCAATAAATAGACTTGTATAAAATAAAGTACACAAGATTATCACTAAAAAGATAACATCTACAAAAAGCACTTGATAAGTTTCCATAACCTGTTGTAAAAAAGGGTATAGTTGTTGTATTTTTAGCAAATAGCTTCCTGTTTCATGCATGTTTTGCATAGCAATAGTTTGATGGAATACATGTTGCATAGTATAGAGTATATATTCTTGTTCACATTCTTTTCGAAGTTGTAATTGAATTGTACTTTTTAAGTAACTACTATATATTTTTATCAGTGCTACAAACACAAAAAAGGCAGTAACTGCAATAAAGGTAATATTAGTATATTGTTGATAATTATCAATAAATATTTGAAAATAATATGATGAAACAATACTAGTACTTGCAATAATAACACTTGCAATAATTAGTTTTGTAAGTGCGTATCTATGCTTTAGTGCAAATTCTAATAAGAAAGTAATATATGGTTTATCAACTTTATCTGTTGCATATATACCTACATGTTCAACCATAATAACTATATTTTTATACTTTTCTTCAAATATCTTTTTCGTTACTTCTATTTTTCCACATTTAGGGTCATGTATCCATATAGAATCTTTACAAATTTTGGTAACCACTACATAATGCGTTAATTGTTCATCAATCAAAAATGCTATAAATGGTAAATTAGTACACTCATCAATTTTTTCATATGGGCAATGATATGCTTTTGCTTTGATTTGGTAGTGATTTAAACAGGAAATCATTCCATACACACTAACCCCCACTTTGGTTTCTTTAGCATAGTATTTAATATCTTGCATTGACACATTACGGTGATGATAATGTAGAATCATTTTTAAGCATGCACTTCCACAACCATATGGTGTATCTTGCTTATATACTGGTATTTTCATAGGCACCTCCTACCTACATATACCAAATTTAGTTACTGTTTACTTTTTAAGCAAAAAAAGAAAACTGCTATCTATGATAGCAGCTACTCACTATTATAACGAATCTTTATATTCTAAATATTCATCAAAGCTTGAAAGACGATCAATTGTTCCTTCTTCGTTAAATTCGATAACACGATTAGCGATTGTTTGAACAAATTGATGGTCATGACTTGCAAATAATATATTTTCTTTAAAAGCAATTAATCCTTGATTTAATGCTTGGATACTTTCTAAATCCAAGTGGTTTGTTGGATCATCGAAAACAAGTACATTTGCATCATTCATCATCATTTTTGCAAGCATACAACGAACTTTCTCTCCCCCAGATAGAACACTTGCCTTTTTAAGGGCTTCTTCACCTGAAAATAACATTCTACCAAGCCATCCTCTAAGATCTTGTTCATATTCATCTTTACTAGAGAATTGTCTTAACCAATCTACTAATGTTAAATCACATTCATTAAAGAATCCTGAGTTATCTTTTGGAAAATAACTTTGAGATGTAGTAACACCCCATTGGAATGTACCTTCATCTGCTTCCATTTCTCCTTCAATAATTTTAAAGAATGTTGTAACTGCAATGTCATCTCCAACAAAAGCAACTTTTTCATTTGCATTAATTGAAAATGATACATTATTTAATACTTTTTTGCCATCAACAGTTTTTGAAAGTCCTTCAACATTTAAAATAATATTTCCAACTTCGCGCCCTGCTTTAAATGCAATAAATGGATAACGACGTAATGATGGTTTGATATCTGCCATCTCTAGATTATCTAGTAATTTCTTTCTAGATGTTGCTTGTTTTGCTTTTGATGCATTAGCACTAAATCGAGCAATGAAGTCTTCTAGTTCCTTTTTCTTTGCTTCAGCTTTTTTATTTAAGTCTTTAGCTTGGCGTACTTGCATTTGACTATACTCGTACCAAAAATCGTAGTTCCCTACATATAATTGTACTTTACTATAATCAATATCAGCAATATGAGTACATACCTTATTTAAGAAATAACGGTCATGAGATACGACAATAACTGTATTTCTAAAGTTCATTAAGAAATTTTCTAACCAACGAATACTTTGTAAATCTAAGTTATTTGTGGGCTCATCTAATAGTAAGACATCAGGGTCACCAAATAATGCTTGTGCTAGTAATACTTTTACTTTTTGAGACCCTTCTAAATCTTTCATTTTTAATTCGTGAAATTCTGTTGTTACACCTAATCCATTCAATAAAATTTCTGCATCCACTTCTGCATTCCATCCATCTAATTCTGCAAATTCACCTTCTAATTCAGCTAATTGAATACCATCATCATCATTGAAGTCTGGCTTTGCATAAAGAACTTCTTTTTGCTTCATAATCTCATATAATCTTTTATTACCCATCATGACTGTTTCAATTACACCGTTTTCTTCATAAGCAAATTGATCTTGCTTTAATACTGACAAGCGTTTTCCTGAATCAATTACAACTTCACCTTTATTAGGTTCAATTTCACCAGATAATATTTTTAAGAACGTACTTTTACCAGCACCATTGGCACCTATAATTCCATAACAGTTACCATCTGTAAATTTTACAGAAACATTTTCAAATAACGCTCTATCACCATAACGAAGTGATATATTTTGTGTTGTTATCATGTATTTTCCTCCTACATTTCGCCTACACATTATTACATAGATTATATGATTTTACAATCATATATACAAAAAAAGTGGTTACCCACTTTATTGTTCTTCAAATAATAGCTCTTCTTTAATTGCTGTTTCAATTTCTTGCATTATAACTGGATTTTGTTCTAAGAAAGTTTTCGAATTTTCTCTACCTTGACCAATTTTTTCACCTTTGTATGCATACCATGCACCAGATTTTTCAACAATGTCTTTTTCCACTGCTAAATCAAGTACCTCTCCTGTTCTTGAAATACCCTTACCATAAATAATATCAACCTGCGTTGTTTTAAATGGTGGGGCAACTTTATTTTTAACTACTTTTATATTTGCCTTATTCCCCATGATATCTGTCCCATTTTTGATGACTTCAGATTTACGGATTTCAATACGGACTGATGAATAAAACTTCAGTGCGCGTCCACCAGTTGTTGTTTCAGGATTTCCAAACATAACACCGATTTTTTCACGTAATTGATTAATGAAAATTATTGTACATGTTGTTTTATTCATTACCCCTGAAAGTTTACGCAATGCTTTTGACATCAAACGCGCCTGTAATCCCATTTGTTGTTCACCCATTTCTCCATCAAGTTCAACTTGTGGGACAAGTGCAGCAACCGAGTCGATAACAACCAAATCAATAGCTCCAGATCGTACTAAAGTTTCTGCAATTTCTAATCCTTGTTCACCCGAATCAGGTTGTGATAAAATCAACTCATCAATATTTACACCTAAATTCTTTGCATAGACTGGATCAATTGCATGTTCTGCATCAATAAAAGCTGCTCTTCCACCTTGCTTTTGTACCTCAGCAATGGCATGAAGTGTTAATGTTGTTTTCCCACTTGATTCTGGACCATAAATTTCTATAATACGTCCTTTAGGGTATCCACCTATCCCAAGAGCAATATCTAGGGTTAGTGACCCTGATGGAATAACATCTATATTTACTGCACTTCTTTCACCAAGTTTCATTACTGAACCTTTTCCAAATTGTTTTTCTATTTGACGAATTGCATCATCAAGTGCTTGTTGCTTTTTATCTTCTGCTTTAACTTCTACTTTAGCTTTTGATTTTTTCTCTGCCATAATGTTTCCTCCTACTGTTATATACGCTATTAATTACTTATTTTCTCTTTTATTTTATTTACAGCAAAATTGATTGCTTGTTGTTGAATTTCATTTCGATTACCTGATAATTGTAAATTATAGACACTACATGTATCCATCATAATGGCTATAAACACATTTCCTACAGGTTTATTTTCCATAACATTTGGTCCTGCATTACCTGTAAAAGAGACACATACATCTACATCTAATAGCCTTTTACCATTTTGGGCCATAGCACATGCAACTTCTTTGCTTATAACACCGTATTCTTCAATTATTTTATTTGGCACACCTACAACCTGATGTTTGATATCATTGTGATAACTAACAATGCTTCCACGAAATATTTTTGAAACACCTGGAAAGCTACCAACCATAGTTGCAAAGTTACCTACCGTAAAACTTTCAACACTTCCTATTGTAATATTTTTATCAAGCAGTATTTCGATAAGTTGTTGCATTACATCGACTCTAACAAAACATCTTTATTTTCAATGAAGTAGTCCACTCCACTAATCACCGACACGATTGTAGCGATATACAACATAATCATGTCTAGGGGTAAGTTTAACCAAGCAAATGGAGCATTTTGTAACAATAACAAAATAATTGCAATCATTTGGGTAACTGTTTTTAGCTTTCCTAAAAAACGAGCTGCTTGGACACGCTTTTTAGATGCTGCAAAGAATCGGATTGCATCTACCATGGTATCTCTCGATATCATAATGATAACAACAAGAATTGGAATACTCCCATCACTAGCTAATAATAGCAATAATGTATTTACTAATAACTTATCAGCAATTGGATCTAAAAATTTTCCAAAAGTTGTAATTAATTGTTTTTTCCGAGCAATCTCCCCATCTAAATAATCCGTGAATGATGCTAGGCAAAAAATAATAAATATGAGAAAATAACGTCCTTCTATACTCATATTAAATAGATTAAGTTCTGGCAATTCAATTCCATAACTTGCATATGGAAATAAAAATAATACCACCATTATTGGCACTAAGAAAATACGCAATACTGTTAATTTATTAGGCAGGTTCATCAGTACTTCCTTTCATTGTTAAGAAAAAATACGAAACTCCATCAGTTTTGTAAACATTATCTGGATTATATTCAATTACTTGATCATTTACCTTTACTACTACATTTTCATCATTCCAAACATTTAATGTGAACTTTTGATTTTCTTCAAAAGATTGATCATACGTATATGTTTCACCCACAGCATAATTTGCTTTATAAGCTCCCTCCACACTTTGACCATCACGCCATAGATTAAAAGCACTGCTTGCACCAAATATGACTTCAATTTTAACATTATCACCTTCTACAAATCCGCTAATATCGTAATACGTTGTCTTGGTGTTTGTAATTTCTAGTTTTTCCTGCTCGTTTGTTGTATCTTCTGGTGCAGTTTCATCTGGTTGTTCAATAGCATCAGGATTCACTTCTACTTTAGCTTCTGTATCATTTGGTGGTGGTGCGTCATTGCCTGCTACACTACTTACTAAAATCAACCATACTACAGCTACAATTGCAATAACTAATACGACTGCTACTGCGTATTTTGCATAGCGCACTAAATAGCGATCTTCATAAACACTTGTTTTACGTGTCAATCCAATATTTTTACTTGCGATTACTTTTTCAGGCTCTATTTGTTTACGTTCTGCTTCTTCTTGTAATTTTGTAAGTGCAATTTCTTGTGTATAGTGAATATATTCATCGACAATTTCATTTGTGTTTTCAGCCTCTAAAAATTCGCCTATTTTTTTCAAATAGTTTTTCACATATAATTCTTCACCGGTATATTTATCAAAACGCCCCTCTTCTATATCTTTTAAAGTTGACATGGGGATTTTTGTATGTTTAGATAATTCTTCAAGAGTTATTGACTTTCTCTTGCGTAAATCTTTTATTTTATCACTAATACTGTTCACAATTTTACCTCCTTGAAAATTTGTACAATATAACATTGTAATTATAGCATAAAAAAACTTTTTAACAACTATTCAAATATAAAAAAAAACACA
>CAYJEM010000009.1:0-30753 GCA_964369175.1 uncultured Erysipelotrichales bacterium
AGAACTTTTTAAAAATATTTTGTGTTTTCTATTTTTGTTACTTTTTTAAGCACATAATTAATTGCGATAAACAACAATACACCTTTACCGATAGTTGATATTGATATACTCCACCAAATACCATCCAGACCTAAAACAGAGCTACTTAAAGCAATTGCTAGTGGTATACGGATACCTGTTAATACAATATTAATACATGCTGGTAAAAATGTTTTTGAAAATGCATTCATAGCACTACTTGATAGAATTTCTATACACATGAACCATTGAGAAAAACCTAATATGATTAAATAGCTTGTCCCCATAGCAAGTACTCCCGGTTCACTTAAAAAGACACCAAAGATAATTTCTGCTCCAAAAATTAACAATACTGTTGCAAACATTCCAATAATTGACAATATTTTAAATGCCTTATAGTACCCTGCTTTGGCTCTTTCTAAGTTTCCAGCACCATAATTTTGAGCAATAAAACTATTTACTGCTATCGCAAATCCATCTGTTGTCATCCAAGAAATAGATTCTATTTGCGAGCCTACTCTTTGCACTGCAACAGCACCGTCTCCAAATCCAGCAACCATTCTTGAAATATACATAGATATTAGCGGATATAATACACTTTGCATTGTTGTTGGAAATCCTAATTTCATAATGTTTTTAAAAACACCGAATTTTGGAAACTTTCGAAATTGAATATGCTTAAATAAATGTGTATCTTTAGTCGCATTATAAAGTAGCACGATCAATACAATCATTTGAGCAATAACTGTTGCTAATCCTGCTCCAATTACTCCTAGCTTTGGAAACCCAAATAATCCAAATATCAAAATAGGATCAAATACCATATTAAAGACTAATCCAATAGTTGTTGCTAGTAGTGGTGTTTTACTATCTCCAGTAACAGTTATTAATGTTGTAAGTAGTTTTGCAAGCAATTGAAAAATCACTAAGCCACCTGTTATTTGTATATAATGTATTGCATCGACAACAACAGTTGGATCATTCAACTGAAAAAAATCAATAATTGTACTTGCACCAAAGAAAAAAATAAACCCTAGCGTAACTGCAATAGTAATACTTAATATAATTGAGCCATATGCATATTTTGCAGCCCTTTGTTGATTTTTTGCACCCAATGACTGTCCAACATACACTTGACCACCAATTTGAGATAACATTGATACTCCCATGGCAAGCCATAAAAGTAAACCGCCTGTTCCAACCGACGCTACTGGACCAGCTCCTAACCTACCAATCCAAAAGACATCAGTTAAATTATATGCCATCTGTAAAAAGCTCATTCCCATTAGCGGCAAGGCTAATGCAGTTAAACTTTTTGTAATGTTCCCATTTAATAAATCTACCTTCTTTTTCACTTTCATAACTCCTTTAATCGACTATACTATATATCATTTATTAACTTTATACAACACAATAAAATATAAACCCAAAGGTTTATATTTCATTGCTAAACAAAGATATTAAATCATCCGTATTCATCGATGTAATTGTACCACTATTCCCTTCTACAAAGGCATCAGCAAGGTTGCGTTTTTCTTCTTGTAATTGGGCAATCTTTTGTTCAATACTATCTTCCATAATCATTTTAAACACCTGTACAACATTCTTTTGTCCAATGCGATGAGCACGATCTGTTGCTTGACTTTGAACCGACATATTCCACCATGGGTCATAGTGAATAACTGCTTCAGCTGCCGTTAAGTTCAAACCTGTCCCTCCTGCTTTTAAAGATATTAAAAATACAGTTGTATCATCATTTTGGAATTTATGAACCAATTCTCGACGTTTTTCTTTACTAACCGCCCCAGTTAGAATAAAGTATTTGATATCCTGTTTTTTCAATTCTTCTTCAACTAAAGCTAGTACTGAAGTAAATGAAGAAAACAATAATACCTTTTTGTTATTTTCTTTATGTGTTTGAATAATATCTAAACATGCTTGTAGCTTTGATGATGGTGTTTTGAATTCATCATATAAAATGCGTGGTTCACAACATATTTGTCGCAAGCGTGTAAGCATTGATAATATTTCAATCTTATTAACTTTATCCACTTCCATTTGTTGTTGTAGTTCTTTACTTACTTGTAACAAGTTTGCAAAGTACACTTTCTTTTCTTCTTCGTTAAATGGTACTGTAATGGTTTTTTCAATTTTATCAGGTAATTCTTTTAAAACTTCTTTCTTTGTTCTTCTAAGCACAAATGGTGTAATTAGTTTCTTTAATTTTTCTTGTGCCTCCACATCCTTTTCACGAACAATTGGATATTCAAAATTCTTTTGGAAGTAGCTATATGAATATAAATAACCCTTCATCAAGAAGTCAAAGATTGACCAAAGCTCTGCAAGCGAGTTTTCAATTGGGGTACCAGTAAGTGCTAGGCGATGTTTAGCATTAACTTTCTTAACTGCTATTGCACTCTTTGTCTTTTGGTTTTTAATATACTGTGCTTCATCTAATACAATATAATAAAAATCTAGTTCACTATACATGTCAATATCTCTGCGAATATAATCATATGATGTAACAATCACATCATATTTTTTATACTCATTTATTATTTCTTGACGTTGTTGTTTAGAGCCATGAACAACTTTGCATTTCATAGTTGGTGCAAATTTTGTAATTTCATCTTGCCAATTTAACAATAATGATGCAGGTGCAATCACAATCGATGTTCCTTGCTTTTGAGTATGTAACATAGCAATTACTTGTAATGTCTTACCAAGTCCCATATCGTCTGCTAAAATACCACCAAATTGATAGTTTTGTAATGTTTGTAACCACTCTACACCTTCTTTTTGATAGTCACGTAGAATCGTTGTAAATTCACTTGCAAGCGGTGTTGTTGAATGATTTTTTGAAATATTATCTAATAGTTGTAAATATTCTTCACTTGGTTCAAATTCGATATCAGAATAAAAACTAGCATCATTTTCTAATGCAAAGGCACGATATTTTGGCATTTTAAAACTTCCATCTGCTTGTAAGTCATCAAGTGTTAACTCGTAGCTTTCAATCATTTTGGTAACACTTTCCAATTCATCTGAATGCAAGAAAATCAACTCACCGTTTTTTAGTTTATGAAACTTACGTTTACTTTTATAAGATTCTAAAACTGCTACAATTTCTTCTTTTGCAATATCAACAGAATCCAAATTCACTTCTAGCAAGTCATTAGTAATTCGCACTCCAACTTTCATTGATACAGTATTTTTATGCCCTATCTTTTGTAACACTTCACTGATATACACATCAAAGTATTGCGAGAGTACTGGTAGTCCTTCATGAATAAAACGATATGTTTCATCATCACTTGGATCAAAGTACAATGCCGTATCTTCATCATTAACAATTCCACGGTAACTTTGCATATACACAATAGCACGCTGTGCTAGAGGCGAAAGCATTGTATTATCAGCTTGAAAACTTGTAACAACTTGACCATCAGGCATAGTACATTCCATTGTAAAATAGATTCTTCCTTGATCGTCACTATCTCCATACAGTTTTCTTTCAATTTCATGACTTACTTCTGTTAATAAATCTCTACCTTCTATATCAATATACGGTTCTAATTCTTCTAATATAAATCGATAGAAAGTATTAATATCTTGTTTATCAACAATAATGTCATCATTGTTCATCTCTTTTAAGAGCTCAACTACTTTTCCATTATTATCAAACTCCATTTGGTAAAGAACTTTATTTTGATATTGATATGCACATTTTTTTCCATATAAAAACTCTAATACATCGCTTGATATTACATAAGCATCTTCTTCTTTTACAATTGTAATTATTGGCTTGAATTGTTTCTTCTTCATTGAAAAATCAAAATATTTTTTTGGTAAATTATAAAACCTTTCAAACATATCATCAAAATTCTTTTCATTAATTAATATATATTTATCATCGATATATCGATAATCCATAATAATTTGAGAATCTTTCATAAAAGATAACATATTGATTTCAGTTTCGAAAAGATTTTGTTCATCATGAACAAATGTCAAATTTTTACCATATACATATTTTTCTTTTGTTTGAAATCTTTCTAAGAACAATGGGATTGATTTTATGACATATGGATGATTAGTTCCTATTTTAAATCGCATTCCTAAACTCGTACCATAAGATTCTAATTGACAGTGAATATTTTGCTTACTATGAATTGTTGGCTCAAATAGATGATCAACTGAATCAATTGCCTTTTCTAAAAACTTCTTAGATTCTTCCTTCTTCTCTTTAATGTACACCTTACGTAGTTCTAATTCCCTTTGCTGATGATAAGCAGCAATTTCTTTTCGTCGTTGCTCTAATTCTTGATATCGTTTTGAAACATAGCTATAAGGAAATGTATCGGGTGATATTTCTTGTACTTTGAATAGCAATGCCCCTACGTGGGCACAAGCATTTCCTGGTTCACAAAAATGACAGTCACACTGAAAATCTACAATAGTGTTATTGGCATCGATAACAACTCTTGGACTATTACTAAAATGAGTTCCGACCTTACCTTTTATAATGTATGTATCATCCTCTTCATTATATTTTATCACGCACGCTTCAACAGCATCGCTAGCACACATAGTATGGGCAATACCAACGTTTCTTGATCTTGAAACTACACGATAAATTTCTCTATCTAAAACTAACATGAAAATCACACCTCCCTAACACACATTCATCACCTTAGTATACCATAATTCCAATAATTTGATAATAAAAATGACTCAAAAGAGTCATTACTTTAACATACCATTTGTTCCCCAATTTTCATATTCACTAAATGAAAAATAAACTTGAGCTTTTTCTACAATATTTTCTAATTCTAAAAAACTTGAAAACTCTTTAACCATAACTTCCTTCAAAGAAATATCTACTTGTTTGTAGAAGTCCACTTCTACAAACATACAAATATCATCAACACCTTTGAAATACATTGTTTGATTATCTTGGATAATCACCATTAACCTTTCTTCACTCTTACCTGGTATTAGCTCTATTAGCTTTCCTAATTTTGATTTTGTAGCAATGCATTGGCTACTTGAAAGCTTAGCATTCGTATTAATTTTTACAACTGGCATACTTTTCTCCTTTTCGTATTTTGAAAATAATAAATTAAAATCACATTTTATCCATATTTACTTTGCTTTATTATAATAGATATGATACGATAAGGGGGCAAAAGTTTCAATATGATTTTCAAAATATCACACGATTTTGAATTGGGAGTTATATGTGCGCTTTATAAGGAGTGAATAATGTGATATTTATTTCAATAAAGTGTATCTCTTTTGTAGATAATTAGGAGGTACCAAAAATGGCTACAGGTAAAGTAAAATGGTTTAATCAAGAGAAAGGTTTCGGTTTCATCACTGATGAAGCTAACAAAGACATCTTTGTTCACTTTTCAGCAATCCAATCAGACGGATTCAAAACATTAGAAGAAGGTCAAGAAGTTGATTTCGACGTTGTTGAATCTGATCGTGGACCACAAGCTCAAAACGTTGTTGGAAAATAATTAACAATCAATGAGAATAAAACTCTTCCTAGGAAGAGTTTTTTTATTATTCTTTTGTAAGTTCTCCAAGTATTTTAATACCAATTTCAATATCTTTACTTGACGGTGTCGAAAAATTCATTCTAAAACATTGTGATGGCATACTTGAATCTGTTAAAAATGCATTACCCGGTACAACTGCTATCTTTTTTTCAAGTGCCTTTTTAACAAATGTTTCCATATTAATGCGACTTGGTAATGTTACCCAAATAAACATTCCCCCGCTAGGAATCGTCCATGATACATCACTTGCAAAGTGTTCTTTCATTAAAGAGAGCATTAATGTTGCCTTTACTTGATATATTTTTTGAATTGTACAAAGATGTTGATCCATATCTGTTTGACTTAAGAATTTTGCCATTACAGTTTGTGCCCAAGCATTTGTATGAACATCATTTACTTGCTTTGCAACAACCGCTTTTGAAATAATCTCTTTATTAGCAACCATTAATGCAACTCGCATACCTGGGGCAATAATTTTTGAAAGACTTGCTCCATAAACAACAATCCCACTATCGTCTAAAGATTTTATTGATGGTATATATTCTCCTTCAAAACGTAAATCACCATATGGATTATCTTCTAAAATAATTGTATTGTATTTTTTTGCTAAATTATACAACGCTTTTCTTTTCTCTAAAGACATTGTAATTCCAGTTGGATTTTGAAAGTTTGGAATGACATAGATAAATTTCACTTTTTCTTTTTGTAAAGCCTTTTCAACTTGATCAATATCTATTCCATCTGCTTCAATATCACAACCTACAAGTTTAGCTCCATTACTTTTAAAAGCATTTAATGCCCCTAAAAAACTTGGATTTTCACAAATCACAACATCACCTTCATCACAAAATATTTTTGCCATAAAATCCATTATTTGTTGTGACCCAGATGTAACTAACAGTTCATCATCATCTGTTTTGATCTGTTCATTGCGTGAAAAGAATGCTAAAGCTTCATTAGAAAAAGAACGGTACCCCTCAGAAATCCCATACTCTAACAAAGCGTTTGGTACATCTGTAAATAATTGATTTGATACATCTTTTAATGCAGCAACTGGAAAACTATCTGGTGCTGGATTCCCACCACCAAAACTTATCATCTCTGGATCTTGCATTAACTTTAATATTTCACGTATTGCTGATGCTTTTGCATTTTCAATACGATTTGAAAATGTATATTTCATAATATTCCCCCTATCATTTGTACATTATTATACATGAATTTCCTTTTATAGAAAAGTAGAGAATAAAAAAGTATACTTACTAAAGTACACTTTTAACATTTCTACCATTGCAACATTCCTTGATACTGCTCTATATCTGTAAGAGCTTCTTTATATTCTGGTATTTTTACAAATTTTTCTTTTTTTGTATCTAATGATGCAATATATACACTATTATATTGTTCTTCGACAAGTAATGATTGAATATTATATGTTACTCGAGCATTTTCTATTTCATAAACATCTTGTCCATCAATTCGATAATGTGCAACATCACCAACCAGTACTAACAAGTAAGCATTATGAGTAGCAGCAACTGAGCTATTATTTAATTTTGGTGCATTTTCATCCGGTGCAAGTAATTGAATATATTTCTCATAGCTATGTTTTTCATGAATTGTAACACCTGCAATTTGTTCCCCAGCCTCGATAGTAATCACTTGTGCACTAAAATCTAGTTTCTCATTTTTTGATGTAACAAAATCTAATAAATGAGTTTTTAACACAGCATCTTGTGACACATATCCAACAAATTCTTTTGTTGGAGCAACAACTGGCTCTTCATTATTTTGCATACTCGTAACAAAATACCCAATTGCAACTAAAACAATAATACCTATAGATATAAGTGACACAATTCCATTTCTTGATATTTTTTTATTCATTACTTCGCCCTCCTTGCATATATCATACCATAGATTGTATATAATAAAAAGCAGACGATTGCCTGCTTTTTACTATAAATGTGATTCTAGTAACGCTTGTAACTCTTGTTTTGGTCTAAAACCAGTAACTTGGTCAACAGCCTTACCATCTTTAAAAATAATTAAGTTAGGAATTGTTTGCACACCGTATTTAGCTGCTAATTCACTATCTTGATCTACATCTACTTTAATAATGTTCACATTATCCATTGTATTTGATAAATCCTCTAAGATTGGTGAAATCATTTTACATGGTCCACACCAATTTGCAAAAAAGTCTACTAATACAACACCACTACTAATTTCTTGTTCAAATGTTTCTTTTGTTATAATTTTCATATCTCTTCACCTCAACCTATATTATGAACATATTCTACTAAGTTTCAACTCATTTGCAACATTATTTTATAAAAAAGAATATCGAAATGATTTTTTAGTATTATTTACAAAGCAATTTTTTTTTAGTACAATGTCTTTATTAGACGGAGGGTCAATATGAAAAAAATCGCAATTGTTACTGACAGTAACAGTGGAATTACACAAAAACAAGCCGAAGAACTAGGTATATTTGTACTACCTATGCCTTTTTCCATTGATGGGGAAATGTACTTTGAAGATATAACATTAACACAGGAAGAATTTTATAAAAAACTTATGGGTGGAGCTAACGTTGTAACATCACAGCCTTCACCAGGTAGCCTAATTGAACTATGGGATAAAATACTAGAATCTTATGATGAAGTTATTCACATCCCAATGTCAGCTGGATTAAGTGGTTCATGTCAAACAGCACAAATGTTAGCAGATAGTGATTATCCTGGTAAAGTATTCGTTGTTGATTCAAGACGTATTTCTTTTACACAAATCGCTAATGTTCACACTGCTCTTGATCGTATTAAGGAAGGTAAATCTGCACTAGAAATTCAAACTGAGTTAGAAAAAGATGCATTAGAAACAAGTATTTATGTATGTGCTGCCACACTTGAATACCTAAAAAAAGGTGGACGTATTACACCAGCTGCAGCGCTTCTTGGAGGAATGTTAAAAATCAAACCAATCTTACATGTAGCAGGTGAGAAGATTGATTCATTTGCAAAGGCTAGAACTGTATCAAAAGCTTATACAATTATGTTAGATGCCTTGCAAAATGATATCGAAACAAAATTAGATATCGAAGGTAAAGGGAAAAATGTAGGTATCAACATTGCATACTCTTATGATGAAGAGCTAGCAAAAGAAGTTCAAGCACTTGTTCAAGCACGATTTGAAAACCATACAATTTCAATTCATCGATTATCATTAAGTGTATCTTGTCACACAGGACCAGGTACAATTGCTATTGGTAGTTATGTTATTCGCTAAGGTTCATTTTATTATGAACCTTTTTTTATATTTCGATTTACGATTTTGTTTGACTATCGCAATACTTTAACGATATAATAAGTTGAATTTATTTGACATCAAATCATTTATTAATTTTTTTGATACATAATATAATAAAATATAAGGAGGTTATCTATGCAAGAAGTAGACAAAAACAATGTAAACGCTACTGAAAAAAAGACGACAAATAGAAGAAAAACAACAAATAATTCAAAACCAAGACAAAATCAAACAACAAATAAGCAAACAACAAACAAGCAAACTAAAACTAGGACAAATACAAAATCAAACCAAACTCGAAATAATCAAACAAACAGACGTCGCACATCGAATTCAAAAAACACAAGAAAAGTAACTAATAATAGAAGCCAAAACATTGTCGGAAATGATGAGACAAAAGTATTTGCTTTAGGTGGACTTAATGAAGTTGGAAAAAACATGTATTGTGTTGAACATGATAATGAAATCGTTATTGTCGATGCCGGTGTTAAGTTTGCAGAAGAAGGATTACCAGGTATTGACTATGTCATCCCTGATTATTCTTATTTAAAAGAAAATGAAGCTAAGGTACGTGGATTATTAATCACTCATGGTCATGAAGATCACATTGGGGGAATTCCATTTTTGCTTCAAATAGTAAAGGTTCCATTTATTTATGCAACACCTCTAGCAGCAGCTATGATTAAGCGTAAATTAGAAGAAAGAAAACTTACAAATGCAACAAAGATTATTCAAATCGATGATTCTTCAGTTGTAAAAACAAAGTATTTCAACATTGGATTTTTTAGAACAAACCACTCAATCCCCGAATCATTAGGAATGATTATTAATACCCCTAATGGCCGCATAGTATCGACTGGTGACTTTAAGTTTGATTTATCACCTGTTGGAGAATGTGCAGATTTCCAAAAAATGTCTTTTTTAGGAGAAACAGGAGTTACTTTATTATTAAGTGATTCTACAAATTCAGAAGTACCAAACTTTTCAA
The DNA here is from genome assembly GCA_964369175.1 of uncultured Erysipelotrichales bacterium. Taxonomy (GTDB): domain Bacteria; phylum Bacillota_I; class Bacilli_A; order Erysipelotrichales; family Coprobacillaceae; genus Tannockella. Next base: position 9,883 of record CAYJEM010000009.1, read on the forward strand.
TTAGTGAAAAGAAAGTTGCGCAGTCAGTTCAAGCGGAATTTAGAAAAGCAAAAGGCCGCATTATTGTGGCAACATTTGCATCAAATGTACACCGTGTTCAACAAATTGTTGAAGCAGCTGTAAAATTCAATAGAAAAATACTTGTATATGGTCGTTCTATGGAAAACAATATTCAAGTATCTAGACAAATGGGTTATATCAAAGCTCCTGATCGTTTCTTTATTAAAAATGATCAAGCAAAACGTATCCCTGATGATGAAATATTAATTTTATGTACTGGTTCTCAAGGAGAAGCACTAGCTGCATTAAGCCGCATTGCTGCTGGAACACATAAATTTGTAAAAATCAAATCTGGCGATACAGTTGTCTTTTCATCAAGTCCGATTCCAGGAAATGCTTATAGTATTAATCGTGTTGTAAACAAGTTATTTAGAGCCGGTGCAAGAGTACTTGTAAATAGTAGTTTTAACAACTTACATACATCCGGACATGCATCTCAAGAAGAACAGAAGTTAATGTTACTATTAACTAGACCAAAATATTTCTTTCCGGTACATGGTGAATATCGCATGTTGAAAATTCATGCAAAATTATCGCAGGAAGTTGGTGTACCAAAGGAAAATAGCTTCGTACTTGCCAATGGAGATACAATCTTACTAAAAGATGAAGAAGCACGTATTGGTCCACGTATTCATACAGACGATATTTATGTAGATGGTAATGATATTACAGGTCTTTCAACAGCTGTTATACGCGATCGTCAACTATTATCACAAGATGGAATGGTATCTATATTAATTAGCATGGATTCACGAACTGGAAAATTATTATCTCGTCCAGTAATTATTTCTCGTGGGTTTGTATATATGAAAGATAGTTTTAGAATGATTCGTGAAGCAGAAAACCTTGTTGGTGATACACTAACAAAATTATTATCTGGAAAAACAACTTTTGGTGAAATTAAAAATACTGCTAGGGATACCCTATCTTCGTATTTCTATCGTAAGACAAAACGTAATCCAATGATAATTCCTGTTATCATGAATAAAAAATAATGAAGACAAGAAAAAAACTTATCAAAAGATTATTAATTATATTACTTATTATTTCTATTGGAGTTACATATTACTATAGTCGTTATATTGCTCCAAAAAATTATGTAGTCACAGACTACACAATAAGTGATACAATGCTTCCAGATACTTTTAACGGTTTTACTATTGGTTATATTAGTGATATTAACTTATCTTTAGCTAGTGATATTGATCGCTTAGAAAAGATTGTTTCAAGCATTAATGAACAAAACTTTGATATGGTCATCTTTGGTGGTGACTTGTATGATAAAGAAATTTTTGATGATACAAGAGTTATTGAGTTATTAAATTCAATAACATCTTCATCAGGAAAGTTTGCTGTTTTAGGGGAAAAAGATATTCTAGTAGATACAAAGGATATATTAGTAAAAAGTGGTTTTGAAGTTTTACATAATGAGTATCGCCCAATCTATAATCATGGTGAAGTAATACATTTTTATGGGCTAGAAAATAATGGCGATATTACTGGTTTAAAGCCAGCTGAGAGCGATGATAAATTTCATTTTGTTACAGTTCATCAACCTGACTACTTTGCAACAACTGCTAATGCTGGGATTTCCTTGCAGTTATCAGGACACAATCTAGGTGGATATATAAATATACCTTTTATTGGTGGTATCTTCAACAAAGAAGAAGCAAATTTATATTCTAAAAATAGTATCGAAGAAAATATGCCAACATTACTCATCTCTAATGGTTTAGGTAACGAAAGCACATTTGAATATCGATTTAATGCACCATTAGAAATACTATCAATAACACTTACAAAATAAAGGCTTCAGTCACTAGACTGAGGCCTTTTCTATATGTTTAATGATTTCTTTAACAAAACTATGATGCCCACTTTCATTATAGTGATGTTTTTCAATAAGTTGTGTATTTTCTATTTGTTTTTGGCAAGAACCAGGAAGCATAAATACTCGGTCATATTTATTGATATCATTACATATATCATGATAAGAGGTTGCATCAATTGTAATATCAATACGCTCTTTTTCCATTATTCTTTGAATTTTTTCAAGAAATATATTAGCACTTAGCCCCGTAGTACAACAAAGAGCAATTCGATATGGAACTAGCCCACTATACAACTTGAGGGAATGATAAAATACTTTGTACGCTTCTTCAAACTGATTTAGACCAATAACATGAAAGTGTAAATAAAATAGTGTATTACCTGTGTTATCACAAATAATATATTCAAGAAATCCATTATCCCAAATAGTTATTTTCCCACGCGCTTTCCCGCCTTCAATCCATATCATATTACGCCCAGCATTATTTGATGACGTGCAAAATGAAAAATTATTTGTAAGGTACTTATTTTCATCCAAAATAACATAACGATATATTATTTGTGCATATACCTTATTATAAAAATGATCCATTAGCATACAATCACCCCCATATATTTTTAGTATACACTATTTTTTATTAAATTACTGTAATTTAATAAATTCTTTAATACTATCGTAATCACTATAAGGAATGTGTTGATCATTAATAATTTGAATACTTTCATGACCTTTTCCAAGAACAAGCAATACATCGCTCTTTTCTAACATTGAACACCCTTGAAAGATAGCCTTTTTTCGATCAGTAATGACTTCATAATTTGTATTTGTAAGTAATGCCGTCATATCATTGATGATTGTCATCGGGTCTTCATTTCGAGGATTGTCATTTGTGAAAATTACATAATCACTATACTTTGTTGCAATTATCCCTATTATTGGTCGTTTTTGACTATCACGGCATCCTCCGCATCCTACAATAGTAATAATTCTTGATTTTGTTGTTTCTTTAAATGATAATAACACTTTTTTTATCGCGTCTGGAGTATGCGCAAAATCAATAACAGCACTTCCTTTGTTTAACACGATACGTTGACTTCTACCTTTTGGTAATGTGATTTTTTTGCTTTCTTCAATCACTGCAACACTATGACTATCAATTTGTAGACAAATCAATAACGCTAAAATATAATTATAAACATTATAACTACCTACAATATCAATATCTACTAAATAACGATGTCCATATAGAAATAATACTTGTATTTTATTTTCATGATTACAAATACGCAATATTTGCATATCACTAGTACAGTTTCCGTAGCTGATTGAATTATTGCTAACAAAGTGATGGTGATACTTATCATCTTTATTATATATAATAATGGTACGATCTTTTTGATGATTAAGAATTTGTTTTTTTGCAGCAATATAATCTTCCATAGTATGATGGTAATCTAAGTGATCAAGTGTTATATTTGTATATCCAATAATATCAAACTTTAATTTCCCGATCCTTCTTTGCTCTAAAGCAATCGACGTCACTTCCATAATTACAACTGTACATCCTTCATTGTAGGCAGTTAGTAAGCATTCATATAAAGTAAGAATATCTGGTGTTGTATTTACTAAAGGCAAATGATATGTCCCACAAAAAAATCCCAAAGTTCCAATTGTAGCACATTTTATGTCTCGATTTTCTAATATGTTTTGTACAAAGTGACATGTTGTTGTTTTTCCATTTGTTCCAGTAACTGCAATAATTTTAAGCTTTGAAATGGTTTCTTGATACTTTGTATCTAAGTATGTTTCTAGATATTTTCGTGTGCTTTTTACATACGTAACATCTGCTTGTTCATACTCCTTTTTTTCAACAATTATGTTTACTGCCCCATTATCAATGGCTTCTTGTATATAGTTATGTCCATCATGATTGATACCACTGATTGCAACAAAGGTATCTCCTTTTACTACTTTTCTTGAATCTGTTTTGATTGATAACATTTTTTCACCTCATAATACTTTATGAGTGAATATTAAAAATATGTAATAAAAAAGCTAATTTTTAATTAGCTAATTTATAATAATGTTTTCATTTTTATCTTCATTAAATTGATTTTCTATTTTATCTTTTGAAGCAAGAATCATTTTGCGTATTTCTTCTAATGTTATTTCTTGTGTTAGTTTTTCAAAAGCTTCCTTGCCATCCTTTGCTTCAATTGCGATTGCTAGATGCAATTGAAATAATTTATTATCATCCATTGCTTACCTCCTAATGTTGAACTCGAAAATGTTTATATCTAGCGATAATCTTTTTATGTCCTGAACCACGAATATAAATATAGTTATCACCATATATAATATCATCCACATTTGTATTTTGTTGCAAATCTGTAAAAGCTTTTGCTTCACTATATGGTATATGGTATTCATATACTGCATAATCTGTAAATAAGATTGTTGCTATTTCTTCTTTTAATGTATCAATATTTATATTTTCTTTAGCACTAATATAAACATACGGTTTTTGTGGTGTAATCATTGCATATTTATTCTTATCTATTTTATTATATGCGTAAATTGTTGGAATGTCACTAGCGCCTAATTGTTCTAAAACATGTTTTGTAGTTGCAAGTTCAATTTCAAACTCTTTGGCACTACTATCAAGTACATGAATAATGACATCTGCTTCTTTAATTTCTTCTAATGTCGAACGAAACGCTTGTACTAGATGGTGTGGTAAACGATGAATAAAACCTACTGTATCAGTAATGATACAATTTGTGTTTCTAATCTTTGTTTTTCGTGAAGATGTTTCTAGCGTTGCAAAAAGCATATCTTTTTCTAATACTGCTTTTTCTTTGTTATCTGTTAGAGCATTGAGTAGTGTTGACTTACCACTATTTGTATATCCAACTAATGCAACTACAGATACATTATTTTGTTGACGACGTTTTCTTTGTGTTTGTCTTTGTTTTACAATTTCAGCTAACTGACTTTTTGCCAGATGTAATTGTTGATATATTTTACGTCTATCTAATTCTAATTGCTTTTCTCCACTACCACGGAAGTTAGAACCTCCCATTTGTCCAGTTAACTCAGCCTTAGAACCAATAAGCCTTGGCAATAAGTATTGATATTGTGCTATCTCAACTTGTAATTTCGCTTCTTTAGTTTTTGCCCGTTGTTTAAAAATACGTAAAATTAGATCGCTACGATCGATAACATCAACACCTAATTCATCAATTAAGTTTTTCATTTGTAAAGGTGATAGTTCTTCATCAAAGATAACAACAACATCCTCTTCTAAAAGTAATTTTATTTCTTCTATTTTCCCTGAACCAATAAATGTACTTGGTCTAATTTTATCAATATTTTGAGATACCTCACTAACTATTTCAATATAACAGGCACGTGCTAATTCTATCAGCTCTTCCCTTGATTTTAATGCATCATATGCCATATGAGGATATGTTACAATAACCATTAATCCTTTCATTTTATCACCTCGTTTTATATATTCTACATTATTTTTGATTACTTTTCTATAAGGAGTCCTATGAAAAAAACAAATTATATCATTACTGTTGTTTGTATTACAATTATTACAGGTTATTGCTTTATCAATGTAAATGATACCATTACCCTTAGCAACAATATTCTCCAACTTGTTATTAATAACTTACTCCCAACACTACTACCTTTTATGATTTTACTTTCCTTATGTGTATCTTTAGGTATTATTCATATTCTTGGCTATTTTATACAATTTCTGTTTATACCTTTGTTTAAATTATCGCCAACAATGTCAACAATTTATTTCTTTTCGTTTTTTTGTGGATATCCAACTATTTACAAAATAATCCATGATACTTATCAAAACAAACTACTCAATGTAGCACAGGTGCAACGATTACTTACTATGTGTAATATTGCATCACCTATCTTTTTCTTTATAACGATTTCACTACCTTATGGGTTTCTTATTTATATTTGTCATATTTTACCAAGTATTATATATTCTTTATCTTATAATAATAAACCACACTATCAAAGTATTAATGAAACGGTTCAATTAGTTAAGAATTCGCATAAAAATTTAAACTGTGCCCTAAAAAATAGTTTTATTAGCAGTATGCAAGCATTTCTATTTATTACTGGTTACCTAATTGTATTTCAGTGTATTAGTAGTTTTTTATTTCAAATCATAAACAATATAATGCTTACTAGTTTTTTAAATGGAATACTGGAGTTTAGTTCTGGTGCTATCGCACTTTCTAAGATACCTATGACGCCATTAATTTATGGGCTGATATCTTTTATTTTAAGCTTTACAAGTTGTAGTATTTTAATGCAGATGGATACCTTTTTAGATGGTATTCCATGTAACTTCAAAAAAATAATTATGAGTCGCTTACTATTTGCATGTTCCTCATTTACTCTTGCTTATCTTAGTACTGCATATTTTATGCAATAATTTTAGTTACGTGTTATACTATACCTATAAGGTATAATTATAAGGAGGACATAAAATGACTGGATTAAAAGGGACAAAAACATTAGAAAATTTAATGCATGCTTTTGCAGGAGAGTCGCAAGCAAGAAACCGATATACGTACTGGGCTTCGATTGCTAAAAAGGAAGGATATGTTGAAATTCAAAATATATTTCTAGAAACTGCAAATCAAGAAAAAGAACATGCAAAAAGATTAATGAAATTAGCAAATGTTGATGCTAAGGGAGAAACCGTATATGTAGAAGGAAAATTCCCAGTATTGCTTGGAACAACTGTTGAAAACTTAAAAGCTGCAGCTGAAGGTGAAAATGAAGAGTACACTCAAATGTATCCATCATTTGCACGCATCGCTCGTGAAGAAGGATTTGATGCTATTGCCCAAGTATTTGATTCGATAGCTGTTGCAGAAAAATTCCATGAGGAAAGATACTTAAAATTATTAGAAACTATTGAAAATGCAACAGTCTTCAAAAAAGATAAGAGTGTTTCTTGGAAATGTAATAACTGTGGATATATTCATGAAGGTGTTGAAGCACCTGAAGTTTGTCCAGCATGTGCACATCCACAAGCGCATTTTGAAGTTAATAGATTTTTCCTATAAAAAAAGCAAGGGATAACCCTTGTTTTTTATTATCCAATTACTAGATATTGTATCACTGCAGCTATTAACAACACTCCAGCAATAATAAAACGTACTTGATATCCTTTATTCATAAATAAAGGATTCCCAATAATACCTATTTAAGTAATTTTTTTTCATTTCTTTTATATATAATATGGCAAACAAGTGCCAGTATAATAATAATTGATACAATAATTAAAAAGCAATACATAAAGAAATCTTGTGGTAATACTGTAATAATCGGATCTGTTTGAGGATCAAATATCCAATAATCATTACGAAAGAAAATGCGATGGAATAACACGAACGCACTATCAAAATCAATCATACATACAATACCAACAATTGTTGGAAAAGCAATTGTAATTGTTCTTGCAAGACGTAAATAAATAAATCTTCTATTATCTTTATAATGGCTATATAGTAAACCAATTGATGTTACAAAAGATATAATACATAAATATTGAATTACTACAAAAATGTTTTTAACTTCTTCAAAATGGATTCTACCATTTACTGACATTTCAAAATCAGGCAAATATAATGGACCATTATAAAAGAATGCTTGATAATCTATTAAGCTTTGATAGTTTTCCATCAGTACTTCTTTTGATAAACCACTATATACATCAATTTCTAATACATCAATACAAAAACCATACAATGGTGTAAAAAAGACAGTAAAGACGACTGCAAATGTCAAAATAAATGTTGCAATTGTACAAGCCGTAATAATATCCTTTTTACTATAATTCATACAAGAACTCTTCCCCTTTTTGAATTTCTACCTTAGATAAATTTGGATAACTTTGTTGGCGTAATACTTCAAATATGCAAATTGCAGCGCAATTTGATAAGTTCAAACTACGTACTTTATCACTCATTGGAATACGTAAACAACGATCTAAGTTTTCAGTTAGAATTTCTTTAGGAATACCATCATGTTCATGGCCAAAAAATAAATAGTGTTCTTCACTGTCATTTGAAAAATCTTGATCTGTATAACAAAGATTTGAATAACGAGTAAAGAAGTGATATTGACCTTTATTTTTAGAAACAAATTCCTCATAACTATCATATACATGTAACTCTAATTCATCGATATAGTCAAGTCCTGCTCTTTTCATTTTTTTATCATCTAATTCAAAACTCATTGGTTTTATTATATGTAATGCAGTATTTGTAGCAACGCATGTACGCATAATATTTCCTGTGTTTTGAGGTATTGCTGGGTGTACTAATACAATATGATTCATGTTATACAATCTCCTTTATTTTTTTAATTAATTTTTTTAATGCTTTTGCACGATGTGAATATGTGTTTTTTTCATCTTTTGACATCATTCCAGTAGTCTTATTGCAGGGTGGGTAGAAAAATATCGGATCATACCCAAATCCATTTGTTCCCATCTGCTTATGATAAATTTCACCTTCCATTGTTTCTTGAAAAACAATAGACTCTTTATTTGGAATAACTAGCGCCATTGCACATACGTAACGAGCGGTTTTTACTTTTCCTACAACAGCATCTATTATATATTGATTCTTAATATCATAACTTGTGTCTTCGCCTAAAAAACGGGCTGAATATACACCAGGTTTTTTATCTAGTGCATCAACTTCAATACCCGAATCATCAGCTAGTACGGGAATATTTAATAAGTCACTAATCGTTTTTGCTTTTAACAAGGCATTTTGTTCAAATGTAGTTCCTGTTTCTTCAATATCGATAGGATCTTGCATCGCTTCTTTTAAACCAATTGCATCAATATTGACTTCTTTTAATATTTCTTTTATTTCTTTTATTTTACCTTCATTATTTGTCGCAACAATAATCTGTTTCATATTATATCTCCATTATTTTTTTTACTTTATTAATTGGCATTTGACAATTTGTCCATAAATTAAATGCCACTGCCCCTTGATACAATAACATTGGTTTTCCATTTTGAATCTTACAACCTTTTAACTTTGCCATTTTTAATAATTTTGTTTCTTTCGGATTATAAATTATATCTACAACTGCTAAATCTTTGTGCAAATAACTTTCATCATCAATAAGACATTCTCCAACATTAGGATGCATACCAACACTAGTGCAATTTACAAGTAAGGAACTTGCCTGTAAATCAGTTTTTAATGATACTTTATCACTGCTATCTTTTATTTCAATACGAGCATCAGTATGATTTTGTATATCTTTTATTTTATTTATAAAATCAAGTTCATCAATACGTCGTTTATATATTATAATCTTTGAAACTCCATCACTTGCTGCTTGGGCAATGATTGCCAAAGCTGCCCCACCACTTCCTAAAACGACAATTTGCTTATTTATGACATCTATATTATCTTCTTTTAAGGCAAGCATGAAACCAGCACCATCCGTATTATATCCAATATATTTATCATCTTTTAATACAATTGTATTAACTGCTTTACTAAGTTTTGCAGAGGTATCTAATCCATCAAGGTATTTAATTATTTCCATTTTATAAGGCATAGAAATATTTAATCCTTTTACACCTAATACTTTACATCCTTCAATTGCTTTTTTTAAACAATTATCTTTTACTTCAAAAGCAACATATACGCAATCTAATTTATGATTTTGAAATGAAGTGTTATGCATTGCTGGTGAAAATGAATGTTTTATCGGATTTGCAATAATACCGTATATATTAGTATATCCTGTAATTACATTTGTCATTATATTACCTCCTAATTATCCCTTTTATTCTATATACTTTTTACTTATTTTACAATGATTTCTCTTTTTTTATTTTCAACAAATGAAAATATAGATATATTTATACATTTTTCACTACAATAGAAGTATAGATTATTTGGAGGATACAATAATGATAAAAAAACTTATAGTAAACGCTGATGATTTCGGTATTACTGAGGGGGTTACTATCGGAATACTACATACTCATGCCGATGGAATTGTCACATCAACAACAACAATGATGAATATGCCTGCAGCTTCATTTGCGATTAAACAAGCAGAAAAATTCCCGAAATTAGGAGTGGGAATTCACTTTGTTTTAACTGTTGGTAGACCTTTAGTTGATGGTGCTACTACATTTACTGATGAAAATGGAAACTTTAAAAGACCAAACCAATATGATTCAAGACACCCTGAAACTGATAACATAGAAAAATTCCAAGAAGAATTATACATTGAATGGAAAGCTCAAATGGAAAAATTCATTGAAGTTGCTGGAAAAAAACCAACTCATATCGATTCTCATCACCATGCTCACTTATTGCCAATCGCTAGAGATGTAGCAATTAAACTTGCACATGAATATGACCTACCATTACGTCAAAGAGAAAAAATTTATGATAAATATGAGTATGTTCGCTGTGCTGATAAAATGTACAATGACTTAGTTAATTATGACTTTTTAACTAGTGAATTTGATACTGATGAAGATACTATTGAGTTTATGTGTCATCCTGCATACATTGATCAACCTTTATATGATTCATCTAGCTATTGTTTACAACGTATGAAAGAAATGGAACTATTACGTAGTGATGAAGTAAAAAAATTCGTTAAAGATAATAATATTGAGTTAATTAATTATTCGGATTTAAAAAAGCAAGGTTAACCTTGTTTTTTTGTTTAAATTTTTTTTAATGGTAAATACTATATTCGGTGATGAAATGAAACAAATTATAAAAAAAGATATCTTAAAAGAAATCTTAGATGATATTGATAAAGATTTAAATGATGAAGAAATATTACATCTACTATTAGATAAATCATTTTCAACAAACTCTAAAAAAGCAGATACAAAAAGAGATAAGCTTGCAGATATTCTTGCAAGCTTTGGGGGTAGTTGGATATTTATCATTTCTTTTAGTGTTGTTATATTTATATGGATGCTAATAAACATATTTTTTGATCCATTTTTTGATCCTTATCCTTTTATATTATTAAATTTATTTTTATCATGTATATCTTCCTTACAAGCGCCAATTATTATGATGTCACAAAACCGCCAAGAACAAAAGGACCGTCAAAAAAGTGATATGCAATTTAAAATAAATGTTAAAAATGAAATTATTCTCCAAGATTTACACTATAAACTAGATTATATTATTGAACAGTTAGATAAAACTACTTAGAAAATAGTTCCTTCTTTAATTGTCCATATCCCTCTTCTTCCATTTTAGATATTGGAACAAATCGTAGTGCCCCACCGTTTATGCAGTAACGAATTCCACCTAATTCTTTTGGTCCATCTGTAAAAACATGTCCTAAATGACTGTGGGTATTACTACTTTTTATTTCAATACGTTGCATACCATAACTATTATCTTGATTTTCTTGTACTGCATCTTTTTCTATTGGTCTAGAAAAGCTTGGCCATCCACACATTGAATCAAACTTATCTAAAGAGCTAAATAATGGTTTGCCATCCACAAGATCAACATATATACCATCTTCAAAATTATCGTTATAAGGATGTGAAAAAGGTCTTTCAGTAGCACCATCTTCGATTATTCTTCTTTGTTTTTCTGTAATTTCCATATGATATCACCTCCTATATATAGTGTATCATAGGATAACTCATAGAATTACAAATATGCAAAAAAAAGATGGCTAAGCCATCTTAATGTGCATCTACTTTTGTCATAATCCAAACTGGAACACCAAGTAATAAACTTCCACCTATTAAATTTCCTGATGTTGAAAGTAACATGTGAAGTGGTATCCACGCAGCACTACTATCAGTTACCCCTAGACCAATTGTAAAGATTCCCATATTTGCGATACTATGTTCAAACCCTGGTACAACAAATGCTGCAACTAAAAATATGATTGTGATGATTTTGGCACTTTCTGCCTTGATTAACGACATCGCAAGTGAACCCATACACACTACAAAGTTTGCTAGAATTCCACGAACAAATAATTCGATATATGGTATTGCTGCTTTTGTAGCCATAATATCTGTGAAATAATCATGAATATAATCTTTGTTTACTCCACTACATACATATAAAAAGCAAATAATGAACATGCCAATGAAATTAGCAATATAACATACAAGTAACATTTTTAACATTTGACTTAGTTTTGTTTTACCAGCAAATACTGATAGTACTCCAGAAAAACAGTTACCTGTAAATAAGTCTCCACCAAGCATATATATGGAAACTAGCCCAATTCCAAATGTAAATCCAATCGCAAGCTTAACAAATCCAGGATCCACATATGGATCTAGCATTGCTCCAATTGAATAAGAAAAACACACTGCAACTCCTAAGTAAAGTCCTGCAAGTATTGAACGGAAGAAAAATGTATTAAACTCATTTTCAAACATGTCATACTTTGCAAGTCCTTTTTTTATTAACATTTCACGATTCATAATAACCCTCCGTTATATAACAGTTATTAGTATATAACTAATGCTTCGATAATACAACATTTTTTTACATTGTAAAAAATTATTTTCACGTAAAGAAAAAAACAAATTGAAATGTCTATACAATGCTACTATGATATAAGATATAAGCATTAGGAGGATATTATGTTTAAAAAGGGAAGTTATATTTATTATGCAATGTCGAATGGATTATACTATTTTGCATTTGGGATTTTTTCATGTGTTATTTCAATTTATTTAGCAGGTGAAAGTTTTAGTGCTTCACAAATTTCAATTATTACAGCTGCTTCGCCATTGTTTGCAATGGTTCTACAGCCAATTTGCGGTTACTTTGCTGATGCTCTTCAAAGCCCCAAAAAGGTTAAAATTATATGTGGTATTTTAACTGCTTTATTTGGTTTACTATTTGCATATTCACATAATATTGTCTTTTTATTTTTATTTAATGGTCTTACTCAAGGTTTACTTAGTGGGATGATTGCTTTAAGTGACCGCTTAGCTGCTTCAAGTAAATATCCTTTTGGAAGTATTCGTATATGGGGTTCTATTCTTTGGGCAGTAGCTGCCCAGGTAAGTGGTTTTATCTTAGATTCTTTTCCTTCAATATTAAACTTTTATGTTTTTGTAGGTGCTATTATTCTTATGATTATTACTACTTTATTTATCGATGATGTCAAGGTTCAAGAAAAAAATGATTCCAAAATAAATACGAAAGATGTTACCTCTTATCTACTTAAAAATAAAACATTTATAATGTTTGTAACAATATTTTTCATCTTTCAAGGACCAGCAGCTGGTAATTCAATATATTTACCACTACTTATTCAAGAGGTTGGTGGTAGCATTACTATCATTGGTACCGCCCTACTATTTAGCACTTTATCAGAAATTCCATTAGTATTATTCAGTGATCGTATATGTAAAAAAATTAGCTATAAGCACCTAATGATATTTGCAGCAAGTGTATCTTTTATACGATATGCTTGGTATGCAACAATGCCATCGTCTGGAGCCATTGTATCAATGTTTTTCTTTCAAGGAATTACGACAATTGTATTCATTATAGTTCAGGTGAAAATAATTATTGAAATTGTTGAACCACAATATGTAAATACTGCCTATGGAATATCTTCTATGCTAGGTCGTGGTGTTAGTGCATTATTATTTCAAATCACTTCTGGTTATGTCATTGATGCTTTTGGAAGTTTTGGCTATAGCCTTGTATATGGTGGTTATGCAGTTGCCATGATTATTACTATCATATTATCCTTATCCTTTAAATTTGTCCATTATACAGAGCAAAAGTAGCACAAACGTGCTACTTTTTATATTTCTCTTTAACAATATCTATTTGTTTTATTTCAGTTATATCATCATGTAATAATGTTTGATACCAGCGAATATCTTGCCAAGCGTTAAACTTATAGCCACTTGCCTTAAAAATACCAATTTCTTCAAAACCAAGACGAGCATGTAATTTATCACTTGCAGGATTTGGAACAGTAACACAGGCATAAATAACAACATAACCTTGTAACTTAAGAGCCGATAATAGCTCTTTATATAATGCTTTACCAATCCCTTTACTACAGTACTCTTGATCAATATAAACCGTAGTTTCAACAGCCCAATCATATGCTGCTTTGGTACGAAAACGACTACCATAGGCATACCCTACAATCTTCTCATTAATTTCTACAACGAAAAATGGATATTTACTTCCAATTGTCTCAATCTTATCTTCCATCTCTTTGATAGTAATTGGATCGTAGTCAAATGTTACTACAGTATGTTTTACATAATAATTGTATATACTTGTTAATGCTTGGGCATCTTTTTTTTCTACAAAACGGATCATTGATTCTTCCCCCTTAACTTCCTATAGTATATCAAATACTTTTACACAATAGTATATAAACTCTATTTTTTAGGGTATTGATTACATAATTTATACACACAAGAATATAAAAACATGGTAAAATAATACCATTGAGGTGATACTATGAAAACATATACTGGATTTACTTTTACTAGTAAAATAGAACATATTATTAAAAATACAAAGAACAATAACCAACAAGTTGTAATTATATCGTCGCAACCAAAATATCTTCAACAAGCATATTTAAAGCATCATGATGCTATTTTATTAGTTGACTTTTATACAATGCTTGAATATCAAAACTATCTTATTGAAATGAGTAATATATATCGTAAACCACTAACAAAGGTGGCTAAGTATGAATATCTTAAACAAGTACTACAAAATACGACAAATGAATATTTTTCAAAAGATACAAGCTTGGCTACAATTAATGAGTTATTATCTTTATTTGATGAATTTGTTCATTTAAGTAATGATTCATTTTTAAATATTAAAGATAAAAAAGTATTAGCATGTTACAACATATATCAAGAGTTTTTACATATAATTGATAACAACTACTATTTCCATCCTTTACAACTAATCGATGTAATAAAGTATCCTAAAAACATTCAATATTATATTATTAGCGATGTCTTTAACGATGAAGATTTTCATTTTATAAATGAACTTGATAAAAATAATGATGTGACAGTGCTAGTAAACTATGACGTAGGTTCAATGGCATTTGAACAGATTTATCAAAAATATATTACTACAACAAATAAAATTGATGTTAGTAATGCCCTAACTAAAGCTATCTTTAGTGAAGAAAAAATTAGTGAAAAAGTGTCACTGCCAATTCATATTATCAAGCAAACTACACCACAAGCAGAAGTAGATAGTGTTGTTAGTCATATGTATAAAACAATGATTGATGAAAACTTACAATTTAGTGATTTTGCCTGTTATTACCCTAATAACCAATATGCTTCAATGCTACAAGATAGTATGCAACAATTTTCAATTGCCTACAATACGGTATCGATAGAAATGTGTCGTAGTCATAAAATAATTCAAACTTTTATCCAGTTTTTAAAGTCACCAAATCATGATAACTTCCTAAATGTAGTAGCTAGTGAAAGCATCAAAAATATCCACTCTCACAACATTAATCGTATAAAAAAATCATGGTATGAAAATCATAATATTACTGATGAACAATATACCATGGCATATAATACCTGCTATGAACAATATATCAAACCATTATTATTAGTTACCTCATATAAAGAAGTAAGCATACTTTTAAAACAAGCAATTCAAGAAACATTATATATCGAAAACAAAGAAATATTTTTAACATTTTTAGATAGCTTACCAATAACTACCAATGTATCACTTGATGAGGTATTTGAATATATCAAAGAGAATCTACCAAATACAAACACGATTTCGATGCCACCAATTGACCATGTATATTTGTTATCAACTGCAGAGCCATTTGCTGGTATTCTTCAAGCAAAACATGTGTATATTCTTGGTAATAATGAAAGCATTTTTCCAACAAAACCAAGTAACACAGGATTATTGTTAGATATTCATCGAAAAAACATTTTAGGAATTGATAATGCATATAGCCGTTTATGTAAGGAACAAAGTAATATTATATCAATTTGTAGTTATCTACCTACTAGCTTAACATTTTCGCTAGCAACAGCGTCAAGTAGTGGTCAAACATTATTAGAATCATCAATGTTGCAACTTATTAAGCAAGCAATTGAGGTTACTAATATTAGTACTGATGATATTCCATTGTTATCATTGTTACCAATGTATAAAACAAACTGCATTGAAACAAAAAATATTATTACATCATTTACTCAATCAAAAAATCAACCACCACAAGTCACATTACCAATTGTAAATAAACAATTATCAGTTTCTAAATTAGAATCTTACAATGCTTGTCCTTATCGTTATTTCTACAATTATTGTATTAATTTATATCCATACAATACACCCCTACTACAAGCTAATGAAATCGGTAATTTAATTCACCATATCTTGGAACACTTTATGTATTTATTTAAAAGTAAAAATGACATACAACCATTAATTCAAGCATCCATTGATAAAGAAATAGATAATTACTTAAACAACCCTGATAATCATCTTATTGAAAAGATGCAACATAATAAAAACAAACTATTATTACGTTCAATTAAAAGAGATATTTATAAAGCTATCCAAGTATTACAAAGTCAAATATCTAAATCAATGTTTACCATCAATAATACAGAAATGCGTGTTGATCAAGCGTACCCAAAATATAAAATAGCTGGTTATGTTGACCGTATTGATCGCTACAATGATTTTATTTCTGTTATCGATTATAAGTCAGGTGTAAAAGAATTAGATTTAGATTTGGCCCGTTTAGGCTTCAATATTCAAATGTTATTGTATATGGATATTTTACTAAAAAAAGAAGATGCGAAACTTGGTGGCGTATTATATTTCAGTACAAAAAATAGAGTAATTAAAGTAAGTGGTAAAAAGAATCCTTTTGATGAAGAAACAATTCTTTCAAACTACCAAATGCAAGGTTATGCAAATAGTGAAATTGTTGAAGATATTGATACAACTATTGATGTTGGTAGTTCTAGTGTAATCAAAGCTAAATTTGTAAAGAGTAAAGGAACTTATAAAGGCGCTATTATTGAAGTTGATGAATATAATGAAATTATCGAAGATATATATAACCATATTGATCATTTACATGAAGAGATGACTTCTGGGAATATTTCAATTAGTCCAAAAGGTTCAAATGATCAGGCAATTCATGCAAAAGTAAATCCTTGTAGCTATTGTAACTATAAGGCATTGTGTCGCTTTGATATATTTTATAATGAATATGATTTAATTCAAAAAGGAGGAGAAGATAATGGCTAAACTACTACCTGTAAATGATGAACAACTTGATGCAATTGTTAGTCGTGATTGTTCTATTCTTGTTAGTGCACCAGCTGGTTCTGGTAAAACGAAGATATTAGTGAGTCGAATATTATCATTACTACAAGATGACTTTTATCATATTGATGAATTACTTGTTTTAACTTTTACAAATGCTGCTGCTTTAGAAATGAAACAACGTTTACAAGTAGAACTTGTAAAAACATTACAAGGTAACCTTGATGACAAAACTAGAGAACATCTTTCACTTCAAAACAAAAAAATTGAAACAGCCTATATTACAAACTTCCATGGTTTTTGTAGTACTTTATTAAAACAATACGGAGATGTAATTGGTATTAAACCTGATTTTGAAATTGCTAGTGATACATCATTAATATTAGATAAAATACTTGATGACTGTATTGATACTTGGTCGCTTGACAAAACTTTCATCGATTTTTATAACATTTATTTTGGTGAGTATACATTTTCAAATTTTAAGTCATTAATTCTACGTTTATATACAGTAAAAACAACTACGTATGATTTTGAAAAATATATTCAAGAAATGTTTGAAAGTATTTATACACCTATTATTGATAATCATGATATTACAACATGGAAACCATATCTGTATTTAAAGAAAATTATTGATCAAGATATTATTGATATGAAAAATCGCTTATATGCATTAGATTCATATTGCCAAAAACACGGAATTGTTGATTTTTCTACAAGTGCTAAACCTGATGATAAAAAACCTACTCCTTTTATGGCACTATTTCAGTATATTAATGAATGTATGCAACGAGTTGAAACTCATGGTGTTTTTAGTCTAGCTACACTAGAACCAATCAAACTAGCAACGTCAACAAGAATTACATGGGATGATAATACAAAACCTTATCAAAAAGAATTCACAAAATTAAAAAGTGATGTTACAAAAACATTTAAAGATCGTATTGAAAATCTAATTTATCCTAGTAATGATGAATTTATACAATGCATGTCACTTTCAAAAGAAGCTATTGAATACTTACTTATATTGTTACAACAATTTGAAAAACAATATATTCAACATAAACAAGCAAACAACATTAACGACTTTAATGACTTAGAAAAATATGCTTTAGAACTGCTAGAACCTCATCATGGAATCGTACAAACACTTGCAACTCAACTAAAAGAAATCATGGTTGATGAATACCAAGATACCAATCAAATCCAAGAATCATTAGTTCAAAAGATTGCAACGCAAAGTATACCACCCCTACCATGTTTTATGGTTGGAGATATGAAGCAATCGATTTATCGTTTCCGTAAAGCAGACCCAGCAATCTTTAAAGGAAAATATGATGATTATACAAATAGTGATCCTTCAACAAAACGTATTGATTTACTATTTAATTACCGTTCTAATAAAATAGTTCTTGATAGTATTAACTATATATTTAATCAAATTATGGACGTATCCATTGGTGGTCTTGATTACTTATTTGATGAAAGTGCAAAACTAAACTACGATTATTTACGTAAAGAAGGTGCAAGTGACAGTAGTGAAAAAGAAACTATTGAAACAACGACTAATGTACGTCTTGAAAATGAAGAACGTTTTACAACTGAAATCCTTTTAGTTGATAAAGGTGACGAGCCAACACAAGTAGCTAGTGAATTAGAAGCAAAAATGGTTGCTAAGAGAATTATTGAACTCTTAGACACTACCAAGCTTGATAGTTATAAAGGAGCTCCTAGAGACGCTCAATATAAAGATATCGCAGTATTAATGCGCGGTACATCTGAATTTGTAACCTTCAAAAAAGTATTTGATAAGTTTAATATTCCTTGTAATATTGTTTTAAATAAAGGATTTTTACAATCACCAGAAATCATGGATAGTATATCAATGTTACAAGCCGTTAATAACCAACTTGATGATATAGCTTTTACAAGCTTGCTCACTGGAAGCTATCCAATTAGTAATTTTGATGAAAACTATATCATTCAACTTAAACAATATGATAAGTCTTCAATGTATGAAAACCTCATTGAACACCTTGAATGCAATGACGATAAGCAAGGCCAAGCATTTCTTGATTACTACCACCAACTTGTCGAATATAGTAAAAGCACTACTGTATATCAACTACTATATAAGTTTTATGATGATACTAAGTATCCAAGTTTTATTGTAAATCTATATAATGGGAAACAACGTCTTTCTAATATTACATTATTACTTGATATTTTAAAAGATTATAAAGATACTAGTTTATATTGTGTAGTAAATGACTTTACAAAGAAAATTCAAGCTGGCCAAGACATGTCACCAGCACCACTACTTTCAACTAATCAAAATGCAGTAACATTCATGACAATTCATAAATCAAAAGGATTAGAATTTCCAATTGTATTTGTAAGTCAAATACATAAAAAGTTCAATCTAATGGACAGTGCAAATAGCTTTATTAGTGATAAAGACTTAGGTCTCGCAATAAATCCTAGAGTCTTACATCCAACAAAAACAATTGGGGATGTCCATGTTGAATATGATAATAAATACCGTCGAATAATTGGGAATGTTCAAACAATCGAAACAATTAATGAAGAAATCCGTATCTTTTATGTAGCACTTACACGTGCTTCACAAAAACTTATTTGTAGTGGTATTAGTAAAGATGGTCTAGCAGAACTTGTAAAAATACAAGAAAAAGCCATCAATCAGTATGATGATCGTATTCATAAAACAAACAACAGTACCGTTCTCTTTTATGATGATATTCGTAAATACCAATCATATAAAGATTACATTTTACTATCACTAATACGCCATCCACATTTCATTGAACAGTGTAAGAATCGTGATTTTGTTCAAGATGATGAAATCACAAAAGATATTCTATATCAAAATGCATTATCACTAATGTTATATAATCAAGAACTAGTTCAAGATGTAAATACCATGCATTCTAAATTTAGCTATAAACTCTTTTCAAAAGAAATGATTGAAAGCTATGAGTATGTCACAACACCTAATATAGATACTTCAACTAACATTGATAAGTATATTAATTATACATATCAATTTGCCAACAACTTATCAAAAAGTATTGCTGTTACTCGTAAAATTGAAGATGGTGACCGTCATTTTGTACTATATGATGATCAAGTAGATCGTTCGATAAAAGCAAATGTTCGTGGAACCCTTGTTCATAAAGTACTTGAACTTTTACCACTAGATAGATCTATTCAAGGAGAACTTGAACTAAACAAACTAATTAACAGTCATTTCTTTACAAATGAAGAAGTGAGTATTATTGAAACATTTAAAGAAAATATTTTAGATTTCTTAAATAGTGAAACATATCAGTTTATGGCAAATAGTAAGGAAGTATTTTATGAAAAGAAATTTTCTTTTGTAGATGAAAATCAACAAATCATAAATGGTATCTTTGACGTCCTAGTAGTCAATGATGATCAAATTGATATCATCGACTACAAAACAGATACTATTAAATCTACAACTGATGATATGACACTTATTGATTTGCATCAACCACAAATGGATTATTATAAAAAAGTATTACAAAAAATATATCCTAATAAAAAGATACAAGCAACAGT